>JANGEZ010000085.1:0-8520 GCA_031838355.1 Candidatus Methylomirabilis sp. bin48
CCGCGAACATCGAGATTCGCGGAAGGGACGAAGTGGTCGAGCTTGTAGCCGGCCCATGTGAAGCCCGCGGGATCGACCTCGATCTCGAGTTCGCCGACCGGCAGTGCGTGCCGCCCTGGGGTGAGTCGCGCTTCTCGGGGTCTCGACTCCGCATCCGGAGGCGCCTCAGGCGAGACGAGGCCCTCCGCCAGCGCCCGATTGTAGAGGTCCGCCGCGATCCGGACACGCGGATCGAAGGGAGTGTAGCTCCAGCTCGTCATCTGGCCCGAGCTCTGGTCGTCGGGAAAGAGGAACGCGTACGCGTACGCGGCCGACGCCAGGAAGTAGGCGCGGTTCCCGGACGCCTCCGCGTGCAGGAAGGCCATCTCGGCGAGCGCGAACAGTGCAAGCTCCTGGATGGGCGAATCGGCCCGGTGAAACTCAACGTAGCTGGCGTGGAGCTTGGCGATGGCTGCCGGGGGATCGTCCTTGAAGGTCTCGATCAGCCCCGCGCGCTGGAGTGTTCTCTTGGTGTAGACGCTCGGCTCGTCCGCGGACAGGGCACTGGCGGTCAGCATACGGTGCACCGCGCGGCCATCGACCAGCTTGGTGCCCACCGGGGTCGCGCAGGCGGCCGTGAGCAGGGCGGTGGCGGCCACGAGGGCCACCAGAAGCCCGGTGCGGGTGCCACGCCGCCTCCAGGGAGGAGGCTGGGCGCAAATCGTTTCTTGCTTCGACGGGTGCACCGGATGCTCCACGAGGCCTCCTAAGTTCTTTATCCCGAAGGCAGTCATGCTACTTCACCTTCTCGGTGTCGTCAACCTTCCATCTCTTTCCAGGAACACTAGAACCGGGCCAAGAGACGGAGTCCGGCCACGACGGTGGTGCTGACGTCCTTGAGGCTCCCGGAAGAGTCGAGCATCTTCTTGATGCCAGGCTCGATGACCTGCAGGTTGAGGGTTGCGTTGAGCCACGGAGTGACCGAGGCGTTGTAGTACATCTCGATCGCGTCCTCACGGTCGAGACCGAGGGAGAGCTGTTCGCGTAGGAAGGGAACGAACTCGCTGCTGAAGTCCTTCCGCGCCCAGCCGAGGCCGAAGTTGTCATTCGGGCGCCCGGGGACCACACCGTTGCCGCCGATGCCCATGTTGTAGGTGTACTTGAGGGGGTTTGGGTTGCCGTCGGAGGCGCCGAACGAGAAGAAGATCCCGATGCCGCGCTTGGGGTCGTCCTTCGGCTGCCAGAGATACTGGTCGAAGCTGTAGAAGACGACCCAGGTGTCGCTCTTTTTATTCAGGGGCTCGACGGGGACCAGGAGGTCCGGGAAGAACCGCTCGATGATACGACCGAGGGCCGGGCCGGGATCGTCCAGCAGCGGGAACTTCTCCGAGGCCAGGCCCCTGGCGATGTTGGAAGGATCCTGGGTGAGCGAGGGGCGCTCCTTGTTGCTCCACATCCCTGTCACGCCCTGGTGGCCGACGAGACCGAACGGCTTGATGGCAACCTTGGCGCTGCCGAGCATCATGATACCGTCACGAAACGCCTCGCTCACATCGCTGTTCGTCGGCGTGCCGCTCGGATCGAGCGCCAATGCCGACAGCATCACGCCCTCCCACGGCAGGGCCACGATGCCACCTCCGTACGCCGAGATCGGCACCAGGGCGGCGGCGAGCGGAAAAGTCAGAGCCCCGTTCAGGAACTGCGTGCGGTAGTTGCCGGTGAACTCCCCGTGGGCTCCATCGAGCGCGAACACCTTGCCGGCAACGAGGCCGAACTGGGGGCTGAGGAACTGCATGAACGTGGCGTGCATGAGGCCGGTGTTCGGCTGGTTCGGCTTCGGCAGCAGAGCCGCGGTATTGACGAGGGAGATGGCGCCAGACGCCCCCAGTACGCTCTCGCCGAAGCCGCTGTTGGCGACGACCCGCAGGAAGCCGCCGGGCCACAGGCCGGCCTTACCGGTGTCAATGTTGAGCGTGTACTCGGCGTTGCCCCAGAACTCGGCCCCGGTGTCGCGCCCCCCACTTGCGACGCCCTGGGGCGTCAGCAGAAGATCGACATCGAACCGGATGCCTCGCGTGGCCAGCTCCTCTCTGAACCCGCCCCAGTCACCGGTCAGCCGGGGCCGCGACCAGAGGTCCCCGGCATACGTCTTCGGCTCCTCGATAGGCTGCGCCGCGGCGGGAGCCGCCAGCGCGCCGGCGAGGGCGACGGCCGCGATGATGATCCACCCCACGAGCCGCGGGCGCCCGCTTCTAGTCGCGTCACTGTGATCTCGACTCATCGTCCCCCTTAGCGGGGCTGGCTCGCTTGCCCCTCTTCCGTGGCAGGTCCCCCCGCAGCAAGCTCCTCCACGTTCTGTCATCGCGCCCCTCCCTTGCGTCACTGGCGGCCCGGCAACCTCGGGAGCCACGGAGCCGCCCTAACGGTTTGCTTCAAACGGTCGCATACTGTTCCTGCCGGACGTCGTACATGGAATCGCTCACACCGCCTGCACTCGGAACAGATGGCATCTCCACGGTTCCAGGTCGACGTACAGACCGGCATCCCGTATCTCGTCCCCGCTTCGGTCGTAGATGTCACCTGACAACACATCGTTGAGGCGCCACGTCCTTCCTCTCAGTTCATCCCACGGTACATAGACCCGCGCTTGAGCGGCATCTTGCCGGAAATTGATGACAATGAGGTGGCGCTCATCGTCCTTGGCCCAGCACCAGGCCAGAATGTTCAGGCAGCTCTGGTTGTCGGGCCAGCCGCTCCGCTCACAGAGGCGCCATTCACCATTCCGAAAGACATCGCGATTGACCGCTTTCAGCAGACGTCCGTAGAAAGCCGCGAGGTCATGATCGACCGGCTCTGCCGGCCGACGGCCCAGAAAGACGGGCAACCTCACCTTCATGCCCTCGAACTGCCCCTCATGCAGCAGTTTGGCCCCGCTGAGCGTGAGGGTCGCCACGGCTGCAGCACGCCCTTTTCCGGACGACAAAACGGCGGCCGCCCTGGGCTCATCATGGTTCTCGATGAACCGGACCATTCTCTCCTGGTATAAACGATCTGCAAGAAGATGCTGACGCACACTCTCAGGGTCTCCGTGTTCCATCCGGTCATAGAGTTTCTTGTCGTAGCAGTAATCAAAGCCCTGTTGTTGCAGTTCCCACTCAAGGTCCCAGTAGGCCTCGGCGATAAACCTGAACTCCCGACACCTCCCTTTGATCGCCGGGATGACCGTCGTCCAGTAATCGTTGACCGGCTTGACTCCGGCACGAGCCCCCCAGGTTCGCTCGAAGATCGTGTTCAGCATGAGCATCGCCATGTCGCACCGGATACCGTCACACTGTTCGGCGATCTCCGAGATCGTCTCGATCACCGACTCTCGGAGCCCCGGCTGAAAGGCGTTGAGCTGGAGCACATCAGGCCACGCCGGGAAGTAGGGATCCCGGCCGCAGGCAAACACCGTTCCTCCCGCCTCAACGAAGGACGCCGGATCGTTCCTCGCATCGTCAGTATTCCCCTGAACGAAGTATTCAGGATGATCGACGACCCAGGGGTGATCCGGCGCCACGTGATTGGGAACAAAGTCAAGGATCAGCCGCAACCCGCGTTCACGGAGCCTGTTTCGCGCGGCTGCGAGTCCCTTCGGACCGCCAAGATGTTCATCCACGACGTAGCGGCGTACGCAGTATGGCGAGCCGACATTGTCCTTTGCCGAAAAGTCAGCGAGGGCTCTTCTGAAATCCTCAAGGAGCCCCGTGTTTCGCATGGAGATCTCAATTCCGGCAGGGCTCCGCTCCCAGACACCCATGAACCACACGGCGTCAACGCCATGAGAAGCGATGGTATCCCACTCCTGGTTCGGAACCGTGGTGAGGTCTACGGCCTTCTGGTATTTCCGGCTTAGATCACCCAGCCAGACCCACGTGTTGATCTCATAGATGACGGGATGCTTGGGCCACGCTCTCATGTCTTCTCCCCCTCGGCGCCGCGGGCGACCTCCTTGAACACGGCCCGCTTGCCCCCTTCCAGTGCCCGCTTGGGATCCAGAAGGCCGTAAATCTGGATGCTCTTGGCCACGAGCCCGGTCCAGCCGGTCTGATGGCTCGCGCCCAGCCCGGCGCCGTTGTCGCCGTGGAAGTACTCGTAGAAGAGGATGTGATCGCGCCAGTGGGGATCGCTCTGGAACTTCTCGGTGCCGCCGTACACAGGCCGCCGGCCGTGTTCATCGCGCAAGAAGATCCGGCTGAGCCGATCCGCGATCTCCTTGCTCACCTCGAAGAGGTTCATCATCTTGCCGGAGCCCGTGGGGCACTCGATCTTGAAATTGTCGCCGTAGTACAGGTAGAAGTTCTGCAGCGCCCGAATGAGCATGGCGTTCACCGGGAACCAGATCGGCCCCCGCCAGTTGGAGTTGCCGCCGAACATGCCGGTGTTCGACTCGGCCGGCAGGTAGTCCACCCGGTACTCCTGGCCTTGCACGTGGAAGACGTAGGGGTGCTGCTCGTGGAACTTGGAAAGCGAGCGGATGCCGTAGGGGCTCAGAAACTCGTTCTCGTCGAGCATCTTCGTGAGGATCCGGCGCAGCCGCTCCGGGTTGACCAGGGCAATGATCCCTCGCTCTGCCACGCCGAAATGGCCCGGACCCGTGGGGTGGATGGTCTCCCGGAGTTCGGGTAGGCGGCGCAGGCGTTCAGCGATCTGGGCCATCGCGGCCGGACAGGCCTCCCGCTGCGACTTTTCCGTGACCGTGGTGGCGCACAGTGGCAGGAGCCCCACCATGGAGCGCACCTTGAGCCGCGTAGCACTACCGTCGGGGAGGCGCAAGATGTCGTAGTAGAAGCCGTCCTCCTCGTCCCACATGCCGGCATCCCCGGGCTTGTTCATGGCCAGGGCGATGAAGTAGAAGTGCTCCGCGAACTTTACGGCCATTTCCTGGTAGGTAGGGTCATGGACGGCGAGCTCTACCGCGAGCTCCAGCATGTTCTGGCTGAAGAGGGCCATCCACGCCGTGCCGTCTGCCTGCTCCAGGTGGCCGCCGGTGGGCAGCGGCGCGCTGCGGTCGAAGACACCGATGTTATCCAAGCCCAGAAAGCCGCCTTCGAACACGTTCTTTCCGAAGCGGTCCTTGCGGTTCACCCACCAGGTGAAGTTCAGCAGCAACTTGTTGAACGCCGTCCTGAGGAAATCGAGGTCCCCCTTGCCGCGTAGGGCCTGCTCGGTGCGGTGCAGGAAGAGCGTCGCGAAGGCGTGGACCGGGGGGTTCACGTCGCTGAAGTTCCACTCGTACGCGGGCATCTGGCCGTTGGGGTGCAGGTACACGGCACGGAGCATCAGCTCCATCTGCTCCTTGGCGAAGTCGGGGTCCACGATCGAGAGCGGCAGCGTGTGGAAGGCCAGGTCCCAGGCCGCGTACCAGGGGTACTCCCACTTGTCCGGCATGGAGATGATGTCCTCGTTCAGCATGTGGAACCACTCCGAGTTCCGGGACATCCGAAATCCGGTATGGAGGGGGTTGGAGTTGTGCTCCTCCAGCCAGTTGTCACCGTCGAAGAAGAAGAACTGCTTGCTCCAGAGCATGCCGGCGATGGCTTGGCGCATCACGTTGGCCGCGTCTGCACTCACTGATGGCGGCGTGACCGACTTATAAAACTCATCGGCTTCACGCAGCCGGTCAGCAAAGACTTCATCAAATTGCTTGCCAAAGGGTTTGCCCTTCTGGTCCGGCGAACTGTTGGAGAGCCGCAGGCGAATCACTTTAGTCTGACCGGCACCGACATTGACCTGGTAGTGCGCCGCGACCTTGGTGCCCTGCTTTTCGGGGTTCACTGCGCCCTGATTGCCCTGCACCACACAGTCGTTGATGCCGTCCTTGACGTAGGGGCTCTCGTTCTTTTCTCGTCCGGGGAAAAGCCGCTCGTGGTTGGTTACGTTATCGGTGAAGAGTAGCGGCACCTCGCCTTCACAGGAAAGGATGAATTCACCCAGCAGCGGATGAGCCGCCGCGACTGCACTCGTGCCTGCCGGTGCCTTGATCTGCTTGAGGTTTGGCTTCTTGGGGGATCTGTTAGATTCTGCAATCCACGACGACCAGTCGTTGCGAAACCAGAGTGTCGGCAAGAGGTGCAGTTCCGCCGCGTCCGGTCCCCGGTTGAAGGCTGTGATCTTCACCAGGATGTCTTCTGGACCGTCTTTGGCGTACTCCGCGAAGACGTCGAAGTACCGGTCGTCATTGAAGATGCCGGTGTCGAGGAGTTCATACTCCATGTCGTTGCGGTTGCGCCGGCTGTTCGTCTCCACCAAGTCGGCGTAGGGGAAGGCCGCTTGGGGATACTTGTAGAGATACTTCATATACGAGTGGGTCGGCGTGCTGTCAAGATAGAAATAATATTCCTTCACGTCCTCGCCGTGGTTCCCTTCGCTGTTGGTCAGTCCGAAGAGCCGCTCCTTGAGGATGGGGTCTTTGCCGTTCCAGAGGGCGAGTGCGAAACAGAGCCGCTGCTTGTCATCGGAAATGCCGGCGATGCCGTCCTCGCCCCAGCGGTAGGCGCGCGAGCGCGCCTGATCGTGGGTGAAGAAATTCCAGGCGTCACCCCCTTCGCTATAGTCCTCGCGAACCGTGCCCCACTGCCGTTCACTCAGGTAGGGACCCCACTTCCGCCAGAGCACCTCGTGGTCTCGTGCCTCCGCGAGTCGCTGTCTCTCCACCCCCTCGTGTCCCATTGCCATTCCTCCTTGTCCAACATTAGCAGGGTTCTTCCGGGTTTTCCGTGGGTACCCTGACCTTCCAGCATCCCCTCCCCCCACCGATAGCCTCCGTTCACCCCCACCTGAATCCTCCCCCTTCAAGGGGGAGGAGCACCGGAACGGCTCTCTCCTCTGGAGGGGAGCGTAAAATCTCTCGTACCCACGCTCATTCCGGAAGAACCCAAAATAGGTCATAGAAGTGACATCGATTTCTTATGGCGAATAGATCTTAAAAGTGCATCTGCCTTTTGCTTTCTTTCGTATTCTTTTGTCCCCATACTGACAACGTTGATCTCCCGATCAATCGACTTTTGAATTTGACTGATCTTCTTTTGAAACTCAAGGGTATCGTGATCACCTACTACAAGCAAATCAATGTCACTTGAAAGATCCAGTTTATCCTCTGCATAGGAACCAAAAAGAACCGCGATTTTTACTCCTTAAAGCGAAGGCCCCAATCGGGTCCGCCGTCGGGCCTCCTCAGATGATTTCCAAAATCCTGGGGCCGCACCCGATTGGGACGGGTGCGGCCCTGCGTGTTGACTCAACGTTCCATGCAGCGCAACGTCACTTGCCGCCCCCCTCTTGAAGCTTCTCCAGCACCTGGTCCAGCGACCAACTGCCAACCTTCTGGCGCGGTGGGAATTCCTTGAATGTGGCGAGGAACTGGCCGACGAACTGTTGCGCGGGCACGAGCAGGAACACGTGTTCAGCCCTCCAGTGCCAATAATCTATGGAGTGGTCGGCTTCTTCGAAAGGATCCGAGCGGAGGTTGTAGAGCTTCGGGAAGCGCAATGTGACGAACGGTTCTTGCCACACATCGGCGCTGTGCGCGCGCTGTTCGGCGAAGACGACTTTGTATTGATCGTAGCGCATCGCTACCAGTTGGGCTTCGTCGTTGAAGTAGAAGAACTCGTGACGCGGACTGGGCACTTTGCCGGCGAGTGCGTCGGTAACGTTGTAGCCGTCGAGATGGACCTTGAAGGTCTTGTCGCCGACCTTCATGCCTTTCTTGAGCTTCTCCTTCACGTCCGGATCGCCTGCGGCTGCCAGCAGCGTGGGCAGCATGTCCTCGTGGGCGAAAATGTCGTTGAACACCGTGCCGGGCTTGATCACGCCGGGCCATCGGATAGCGGTGGGAACGCGGAAGCCGCCTTCGGTCTGCATGTTCTTTTCACCGCGGAAGGGGGACTGGCCGCCGTCGGGCCAAGACATCTTCTCCGCGCCATTATCGGTGGAATACATCACGATGGTGTTGTCCTCGATGCCCAGCTCCTTGAGCTTGGCGAGCAACTGGCCAATGTGGCCGTCATGCTCAACCATGCCGTCGGGATACGTACCGAGGCCGGTCTTGCCCTGACTCTCCGCTTTGAGCCGAGTCCAGATGTGCATGCGGGTGGAGTTCCACCAGAGGAAGAACGGCTTGTTGGCCTTCTTCGCGCCGGTCATGAACCGCAGCGCCTCCTTGGTGATTTCCTCGTCAATCGTCTCCATGCGCTTTTTTGTGAGTGGGCCGGTGGATTCAATTTTCTGCGTGCCATCCGGGTTTGCCCAAGTGTGAATCACGCCACGCGTCCCGAACCGCTTCTTCAACTCCGGGTCCTTGAAGTAGTCGGGGTGCTCCGGCTCGTCCTCGGCGTTCAGGTGGTAGAGCGAGCCGAAGAACTCATCAAAGCCGTGTGCGGTGGGCAGGTGCTCGTCGCGGTCGCCGAGATGGTTCTTGCCGAACTGGCCGGTCACATAGCCCTGGGCCTTCAGCAACTCGGCCAACGTCACGTCTTCCTTCTGCAAGCCTTCCTTCGCGCC
>JANGEZ010000086.1:0-11030 GCA_031838355.1 Candidatus Methylomirabilis sp. bin48
GATTGCAGATCTCTGTTGCTTTGCACCATGTACATAGTCAGTGGCGCCGCGACCAGGGTAAGGCCCACCAGCCCGAACCCGAGCACCAACCTGGTTCGTATTGTCAGGCGGTTATTGAACCACTGTAGTGGCATGGTGTAGGCTCGACCCTTTCTGTTACTGAAGACGGCCCGTCAGCCATCACGGCTTCATCCCAAATCGTACAGTTATTTATCAGAGCCACTACTGTACGACCCAGGTCTCGCCGGAGTACAGAAGCGTCTCAAGGTCGGCTTTGCCCGATCGCGGGATGATGGTGCGGCCCTGCTCGGTAATGAGTTCGTCGTAGGTCGGCTCGCGGACGGCGCGCAGTACGCCGATTGGCTGAGGGAACTGGGGGCTCGTGAGCCGCGACAGCATGAAGTGGTATCCCTCGTCTTGTCGTCTCTCGTCGTGAATCAGCAGCCCTGAGGTGTCACCATCGATTTCGACAACCTCTGGGGACATGTCGGGGCGCATCCGGATGCCCTTGTTGCGCTCTTTGCCGAACACGAGCGGTTTACCGTGTTCCAGGACGAGCAGCCGGTCGCCCCGCACATCCTTATCAGCGACCGATTCCCACGTTCCGTCGTTGAAGACGTTGCAGTTCTGGTAGATCTCCACGAATGCCGTGCCTTTATGTTCGGCGGCACGCCGCAACACGTATTGCAGGTGCGGGCTGTCGATGTCGATCGACCGCGCGACAAACGTCGCCGACGCCCCGATCGCCACTGAAAGTGGGTTGAAGGGACGATCGAGCGATCCAAGCGGCGTAGATTTCGTCTTCATACCTAGCTCGCTGGTCGGTGAGGTCTGGCCTTTCGTAAGGCCGTAAATACGGTTGTTGAAAAGCAGGATCTTCATGTCCACATTGCGGCGCATCGTATGAATGAGGTGGTTGCCGCCGATCGACAGACCGTCGCCATCCCCGGTGATCACCCACACCGACAGATCGGGCTGCGTGATTTTGATACCAGTCGCCACCGCCGGAGCGCGGCCGTGGATCGAGTGAAACCCGTAGGTGTTGATGTAGTACGGGAATCGCGATGAGCAGCCGATCCCGGAGACGAAGACGACCTTCTCGCGCGGGACGCCCATCTCCGGCATCATTCGCTGCATGCCCGCCAGGATAGCATAGTCGCCACAGCCTGGGCACCAGCGGACATCCTGATCCGAGATGAAATCCTTGCGTGTGAGTTTAGCGGCGCACGCGTTACTGTCGCCCTGAGGCATCATGATGCCACCTCTGCGTGCGTGGCGAACGCAGCCCGCTCATGGGCGCCTAAGAGGTCTTCCGCCCTGGCCATGATCTCAGAGACCTTGAATGGCCTGCCCTGAACCTTGCAGAGCCCTACTGCGTCAACCAGGAACTGTGCCCGCAACATCATCAGTAACTGCCCGAGGTTCATCTCCGGTACCAGCACGCGTCGAAAACTCGCCAGCACCTGACTGACGTTTGCCGGCATCGGGTTCAGGTAGCGTAGGTGCATCGACGAGACGCGATGCCCCTGTTGGCGGAGGAGCTTGACCGCATGGGTGATCGCCCCGTAGGTTGACCCCCACCCCACGATAAGCAGGTCGCCTGAGGGATCGCCGTAGACCTGTGCCTCCGGGATCTCGTGGACAATGTGTGCGATCTTCTCGGCCCGTATCCGGACCATCTGCTCGTGGTTGAGCGGATCATACGAGACATTGCCGGTGATATTTTCTTTTTCAAGGCCGCCGATGCGGTGCTCCAGGCCAGGCGCCCCGGGAATCACCCATGGGCGCGCCAGTGTCTCGGGGTCGCGTAGATAGGGGTAGAAGCCCTGCGGATCGGTCCTGAATGTAACCGGGATCTTCGACAGGGAAGCGACCTCGGGAAGTTTCCAGGGCTCGGCGCCATTAGCCAGGTAGCCGTCCGAGAGGTAGATCACCGGACACATATAGCGTATGGCGATCCGTACGGCCTCAATGGCCATCCAGAAGCAGTCGCCAGGTGTCGCCGGAGCAACCACCGCCACCGGACACTCGCTGTTCCGTCCGAACATCGACTGCAAGAGATCGGCCTGCTCGGTCTTGGTTGGAAGGCCGGTAGACGGTCCGCCGCGCTGCACGTTCACGATGACCAGAGGGAGCTCAGTCATCACCGCCAGGCCGATCGCTTCGCCCTTGAGCGCCAGGCCCGGACCAGAGGTTCCGGTGGTCCCGATAGCGCCTGCGTACGACGCCCCAATTGCGGCTGTGATAGCCGCGATCTCGTCCTCGGCCTGAAATGTGATCACGTTGTAGTGCCGGTACATACAGAGGGTGTGCAGGATATCGGAGGCGGGCGTAATGGGATAGCTGCCGTAAAAGAGCGGCAGTGATGCGAGCTGCGCGGCGGTGACGAGACCGATCGCGGTGGCCTCGTTCCCGGTGATGTGACGGTATGTGCCAGGTACGATTGGGGCCGGTGGCACGAAGTAGCGTGATGGAAAGATCTCAGTGGTTTCGCCATAGTTGTAGCCGGCCCGGAACGACGCGATGTTCGCCTCGGCAATCTTCGGGTTCTTCTGGAACTTGGCCCGGATGCTCTTTTCTTCGCGCTCTGTGGGGTGGGTGTACAGCCAGAACATGAGACCAAGCGCGTAGAAGTTCTTACAGCGTCCAACCTCCTTGGCCGTCAGCCCCATCCCTTCCAGGGCGAGCGATGTCTGCTTCGAGATGTCGATTGCGTAGACCTGATATTTGGAAAGACTGCCGTCTTCAATCGGGTTCGAGGTGTAGCCGGCCTTCTCGATGTTGGGTCGGGTGAACGTGCCGGTATTCAGAATGAGGATGCCACTAGATGGAAGATCCGGCAGGTTGATGCGTAGTGCGGCCGGGTTCATCGCCACCAGAACGTCCGGCTGATCGCCCGGCGTAAATACCTTCTGACTCGAGAAGTGAATCTGGTAGGCCGACACGCCTGCCAGCGTTCCCGCCGGCGCCCGAATCTCGCCCGGGAAGTCCGGAAAGGTCGCCAGGTCACTCCCTTCATGCGCAACACTCTTGGTAAATTCCGTTCCGGTAAGCTGCATGCCATCGCCTGAATCGCCGGCAAAGCGGACGACGACGGTCTCCAGCTCGCTTATCGGTCGGTGCGGTCCCACAGGTGTAGACGGTGTACTTTCGTTGTCGGTCATCTAGGTCCTTTCGTCCTCGTGAGGGGCCAGCCGTCCACTAACCACCATGGAGCTCTCGCGCCGAGAGGCCGGGCTCAGGCGGCTCATTGAGCACTACGGCGGGGAACAGGGAGACGATGAACTTGACAATGTCTCGCATCGAAACGACGCCTACCGGTCGCCCCTGCCTGTTGAGCACCGGGATATGACGGTAGCCGCCAGTGTGCATCTTGTTGAGGACATGGGCGATGCTATCGTCCATGACTACGGTCTCAGGATTCGGGGTCATAGTCCGCTCGACAGGGCTGTCCGGGTCGAGATGTCCTACCACCTTCTTCAGGATGTCACGCTCCGTGAGGATCCCAATAAGCCGATCGCCTTGTGTTACCAGCACGCAGCCGATGCGGGCGTCGTTCATCGCCGTGATCGCATCCCGCAATGAGGTGCCCGGATGAACGCAGATCGGATCATGCGGCTCGAGCCCCCAGATTGGCTCCATCAGGATCGCACCATCTACCTTTTCGGTGTCCTCGTACGCGTCCTCAAATTCGCTTGCTGCAATACTCATGGTGTTCAGCCTCCCGATCTTAACGCCAGAGTGCTCTGAAACGCCAAGCCTTCCTTCCTCCCACCTCATCTCCCAACTACGCCTTCTTATTATCTTTACGATAGTCCGCGTGTGACGCGAAGTCAAGGTGAAAGCCTGGATGGAGGGCATGCGAGACGTGTAGAATAGGCCGCTTTGCAGTTGACAGTCTCTGGGAGCTCTACTATAGTTTAGTCAGAAAATGCTCGTTTCGTCTCTCTCGTCTGTTCGGTCTGTTTCGTCGGTTGGTCTAGACCAAACGAACCAGATAGCGCATAACCAAATATACAAGACCAAAGAGACCCAGAATTCCCCGGAACTGCATTGTCGCGGGTCGTGGTGAGGCCTAGCCTCATGGAGTGTGACTTGGTTGAGCTGATCGTTGATGGTATGCCGGTGCAGGCTCCCGCGGGGACGTCAATTCTCGATGCGGTTCTGCGGACCGGTGGCGAGATCCCACATTTTTGCTATCATCCAACGCTCCGCGTGGTGGGCAGTTGTCGGATGTGCCAGGTGGAGGTGCAGGGAGCCCCAAAGCTGGTGATCTCGTGCGCCACTCCCGTTGCGGAGGGGATGGAGGTGTTCACAGCCTCTGAACGCGTGAAGAAGGCCAGAAATGCGGTACTGGAGTTTCTGCTGCTGAACCACCCACTCGATTGTCCCGTCTGCGATAAGGGTGGAGAATGTCCGCTTCAGAATTACACGCTCAAGTTCGGCCCAGGCGAAAGTCGCTTTATCGAACCGAAGATCCATCGCATCAAGCATCAGCCGATCGGCCAGTTTATCATCTTCGATGCGGAGCGGTGCATTCTGTGTACGCGCTGTGTCCGATTTTGTCAGGATGTGACGGGCACTTCAGAACTGGGCGTGTTCGGCCGAGGCGACCGATCCGAGATCGGCCTCTTCCCTGGTCAGAGCCTGGATAACGGATACTCGGGAAACGTGATCGACCTCTGCCCTGTAGGGGCGCTGACAAGCCGGGACTATCGCTTTGCCGCAAGGCCATGGGATCTAGTCAAACAGGTTCCGTCGATATGTGGGCTGTGCAGCGCCGGGTGCAACATTACAGTGGATGTTCGGCATAAGGAGCAGGGTCAGCAGATTCTCCGCATCCGCCCCAGAGTGAACAATGAGGTCAACGGGTACTGGATCTGTGACGAGGGCCGCTTCGGATTTCATTTTGCTGAGGACCCAGGACGGATCTCTCAGCCATTAATACAGCGAGACGGTGAGTTGCTGCCGGTGAGCTGGAACGAGGCGATCGGCCGTATTGCCGACGACATCGCTCGAATCCTCCGGGAGAAAGGAGCCGAGGCCATCGGCGTGATCGCATCGGCACGGCTGACCAACGAGGAGGCATTCCTCATCCAACAACTGTTTGGAGAGAGGCTCGGTATTCTCAACATGGATCACCGGGTGAGACGATCTCAGGAGCCTGGGGGTGATGCGCCGGAAGATCACCTGCTTCGGCGAACCGACAAGCACCCTAACTCGGTCGGCATGCGCACTTTAGGACTTCTTCCCGGAGCCCAGGGGATGGGGACCGAAGAGATGCTGGACGCCGCAATCGAAGGTCGGTTGGCTGCCTTGCTCGTCTTTGGTGAGGATCTGGTGACTTCACTGTCGGGAGAGTTCGCCGTTGCAGAGTCGCTTAAGAAGCTAGAGCTGCTGGTCGCTCACGATTTATTCTTGACAGCGACGGCAAAGCTGGCGCATGTTGTCCTTCCGGGATTGAGCTTTTACGAAAAAGAGGGAACGTTCACGAATTTCGCGGGAAGGGTCCAGCGCCTCCAGCCTGCACTGGAACCATTTGGTCGCGCGATTTCGCTTGTCGAGATCCTTCAGCGTCTCGCATGCCAACTGGAATTTCCTCTCGTGGAAGGAAACGTAGAAGCGGTGTGGAATGAGATCGCCCAGTCGGTTTCGGCATATGCAGGCGTGACATACGAGAGTATTGGTGAGTTTGGAATGCCGTTGGCGGAGACGCCGGCGGCAGGTTAGCGGCTATAGTAGTGTAGCGTATACAACGCTTCTTTACATTAATTTCGAAGCCGTCATTCCCGCGAAAGCGGGAATCCAGGACAGAAAAACTGGATTCCGGGTCAAGCCCGGAATGACGATCAGAGTAAAGAGACTTTTGGTACACCACACTCGACTCGATAGACGCGATAGACATTTTTGAGCAAGGAGACTTCTGATGGGATTGTTCGATAACAAACAATTTGAGCCGGGCGTCGTCACTACGACGGTCGAGTGGCTTTTCAACTGGGCCCGTAAGTCTTCCCCCTGGCCGATGACCTTTGGTCTGGCCTGCTGCGCGATCGAGATGATGGCCGCCGGCGCTTCCCGCTTTGATCTTGACCGGTTTGGGGCCGGCGTTTTTCGCCCATCCCCCCGCCAGTCCGACGTCATGATCGTTGCCGGGACCGTTACCGAGAAGATGGCTCCTCGCATCAAGACGCTTTACGAACAGATGCCTGACCCCAAGTGGGTCATCGCCATGGGCGCCTGCGCCATCTCCGGCGGCCCCTTCTACTACGATGCCTACCACGTCGTTAAAGGGGTGGACCTGCTCGTCCCGGTCGACGTCTACGTCCCCGGTTGCCCGCCCACCCCTGAGGCGCTCATCTTCGGTATCCTTACGCTCCAGGAACAGATCACCCGTGGCAAGCGCGCACAACCCGGTGGCCGGCCGACCCTGCCCGAGCCCCTGGTGGCGGCCTAAGGGGGACACCATGGGACGCTACTTCTCAGACCTGTTCGGCGGCAGCGCGAGCATCCTTCGCTCCATGTGGGTGACGCTCCGGTACCTCTTCACCCCAGCCATCACCGTCCAGTACCCCGATGAGCATCGAACGCAACCGTTGCGCGCGTTGAACCGCCATGTGCTTACAACCGACGAGACGACCGGACAGCTCAAGTGTACCGCCTGCGAGGCCTGCGCCCGGATCTGCCCCACCCGCTGCATCGAGCTGACCGGTACCGGTAAGGGCAAGAGCCGCCACCCGTCCGCGTTTACCATCGATCATAACCTCTGCATGTACTGTAACCTCTGCGTGGAGGTTTGTCCCTTCGATGCCATTACGATGTGGACCCGGATCGGCGAGCTCAGCTCAGCCGATCGCAGTAGCTTGGTCTACGATCTGCAGGCCCTGACCGCCGACCGCTACTACCCCTCTCCAATGACCCCCGAAAAGCCGTCAGTTCCAGAAAAACCACCGGTTCCAGAGCCCGAGAAGGTGGAGGCAGCGACTATGGCGCCCTCTTCCTGAGATGAGCACTCTAGTGGAAGATGTGATCATCCTTGGCTCAGGTCCGGCAGGCTTGACGGCGGCCTTGTACACCGCCCGCGCCAATCTGCGTCCCCTCCTGATCGAGGGAACCGAGGCCGGTGGGCAATTGGTCCTGACGACGATGGTGGAGAACTATCCGGGATTCCCGGATGGGCTCTTGGGACCTGACCTGATTCGTTCGATGCGACAGCAGGCGGAGCGGTTTGGCACAAAGTTCTTGAACGGGGATGTGACGGCTGTGGATCTGAGCAGAAGGCCGTTCATCCTCACCGTAGAAAATGAAGCGCGCCAGACTAATGTGCTGATCATCGCGACCGGCGCGTCGGCGAATCTGATCGGACTCGACTCTGAACGCAAGCTGCTGGGGCATGGGGTCTCGACCTGCGCCACGTGCGATGGTTTCTTTTTTAGAGATCAGCACGTAGCGATCGTAGGTGGGGGCGACTCGGCTGTTGAGGAGGCGATCTTCCTCGCGAAGTTCGCGACCAAGGTCACGCTGATTCACCGGCGCGATAAGCTTCGAGCGTCGAAGATCATGCAAGAACGGGCCCTCAAGAATCCGAAGATCGAGTTCTTGTGGAACCGAACGGTTATAGAGATTCTTGACGTGTCGCAAGGAAAAGTCACCGGGGTTAAGACCAGGGTCGATGGTTCGACCTCGCTGGAGACGCTCAACTGCGATGGGGTGTTCGTTGCGATCGGTCATTCCCCTAATACCGCGCTGTTCTCTGGGCAGTTAGAGATGGATGAGCGAGGGTACATTGTGACGCATCACGGGACGATGACCAGCATCCCCGGTGTCTTTGCCGCCGGCGATGTGCAGGACCATGTCTACAAGCAGGCCATCACCGCCGCCGGATCGGGGTGCATGGCCGCCCTTGATGCCGAGCGCTACATGGAGAACCAACAGTAAGAAAGTGAGCAGTCAGCCGTCAGCGTACTTCTTTTAGCTGATTGCTGATCGCTGGATACCGATATGACGATGAAACCGATGAAGACCCTCCTCGACCTGGAGGAGGGGATGCGAATCGTTATGGACGCGGCCCAGCCGATAGAGCGGACTGAGCAAGTAGCGTTGCTTGAGGCGGTGGGCCGGATTCTGGCCGAAGAGGTCTGCGCCTCTATGGATGTGCCGCCCTTTGCTCGAGCGGCCATGGATGGGTATGCCGTCAGGGCAGAGGATACGTTCGGCGCGGGCAACTTTTCACCCAGGATCCTGGAGCTCATTGAGGTGATTCACGCCGGAGAGTCCGCCCACCGGAGCGTCCTTCCCGGGAGTTGCATCCAGGTGGCGACGGGCGCTCCGATGCCCGAGGACGCCGATGCCGTCGTGATGGTGGAAGATACGGAGCTGGACGGTACCAAGGTGAGGGTCTATAAGCCTGTCTATCCACAACAGCACGCCTCACGGATGGGCGAGGACATTTCACAGGGCAGCCTCGTCCTGCAGCGCGGGGTGCGCCTGGACCCGAGCAAGATCGGCGTGCTGGCGGCTCTTGGGCTGCAAAAGGTTGCGGTCTATCAGAAGCCCCAGGTGGCCGTGATCCCTTCCGGCAACGAAATCCTCATGCCCGGAGAGGTTCTCAGTCCCGGGAAGATCTACGACATCAACTCGTATACCCTCTCTGCGCTCATCAGCGAGAACGGTGGCCATCCGCACATCTTCCCGATCATGAAGGATACATTGGAATCCACAATCTCGACGATCCGAGAGGCCCTCGCGTACGATCTCATCGTCCTGTCGGGAGGCAGCTCTGTGGGAGAGCGGGATATGATGCTGGAGGCGGTGCAGCGGATGGGGGAGCTGAAGTTCCACGGCATCGCCGTCAAGCCTGGAAAGCCCACCCTATGCGGCATTGTGGAGGGCCATCTGTTGCTCGGAATGCCTGGCTATCCCACGTCATGCCTGACCAACGGCTATGGGATCTTGGCCCCCGCGCTCCGGAAGATGGCAAGGCTAAGCCAGCGCGCTCTCGCCTCACTGAAAGCCCCGATGTCCCGTCGGTACACCTCGACGATCGGGCGACATCAATACCTGCCTGTCCGCCTCGATGGCGGAGAGGTTGTCCCGGTCTTCAAAGAGTCGGGCGCCATCACCTCGATGGCTGACGCAGAGGGGTATATCGAGATCCCTGCCAATGTAGACCTCCTCGAGAAGGGGGAAGTTGTGGCGGTCCTCCTGTTTTGACCATTCGTCCGGTTATCCTCGGCGCTATTTCCTGGCAGCACTGTCCGGAGGCGATACCTTCATGGATCGTAGCTACAAGGTAGATAGGCTGAAGGCTGAAGGCTTTTAGGGGTCAATCATGCGTGACCACACAACACTTCGGGTATGTGAGTTGGCTGATGAGGTAGCAATAGCGGTTTATCGGGTTGAACCAAAGGTCGTAGAAACCGAGAAGGTCCTGAACGGCTTGATTCGTGCTTTGCGAGATAATTCAGAGCCTTCAGCCTTCAGCCTAAACACCTGAGTAGCTACCATGGATCTAACGCTCGTCAAACAGCTAGCCGTTTCCTCATCCTCCAAGATCGTTCTGTTAGTAGCTGATGGGTTGGGGGGCCTGCCGAGAGAGACGGATGGTCAAAGCGAGATGGAGGTGGCCAGACTCCCCAATCTCGATGCCCTCGCAGCGCGATCCCTCTGCGGTCTCATCGACATGGTGGGTCCCGGGATTATCCCTGGCAGTGGACCGGGGCATCTCGCCCTCTTTGGTTACGATCCTTTCACATACCAAATCGGACGAGGGGTTCTTGAGGCGTGTGGCATCGACCTGGAGCTTCGTTCAAGCGATGTGGCAAGCCGGGGCAACTTCTGCACACTCGATGAAGAGGGAAGGGTTATCGATCGACGCGCCGGTCGAATTACGACTGAGACCTGCCAGCGCCTCTGTGTCAAGCTCGATCAGATCCGAATCGAGGGGGTGGAGGTTATTGTCAGGCCCGTCAAGGAACATCGGTTTGTAGTCGTGTTTCGGGGGGAGGGGCTCTCTGATGCCCTCTCCGAATCCGATCCCCTGGTCACAGGTGAGCGACCCCTTCCGGTGAAGGTTATCAGCCCAGGGGCGGAACGGACGGCGGAGCTTGTCAATCAGTTCCTGGATCAGGCGCGTGAGGCGCTGAAGGAGGAAAAGCCGGCAAATATGGTGCTGCTCAGGGGATTTGCCGCGCCGCCACAGCTCCCTGCATTTCCGGATCTATTGCGGCTCCGGGCGGTAGCGATTACCTGTTACCCGATGTACCGCGGTCTCGCCAAGCTCATCGGGATGGAGGCGTTACCCTTTTGTACCGACTTGGATGATGAACTGCGCGCGTTGTCCCGGAACTACGATCAGTATGACTTCTTCTACGTGCACTTCAAAGGGACCGATCGAGCCGGAGAGGATGGCGATTTTGACGCGAAAGTTGCCGCGCTGGAAGAGCTGGATCGGCGAATTCCGCACTTCCTGAATTTCCACCCCGATGTGTTTATCGTGACCGGCGACCATTCGACGCCGTCTATCCTGAAAGGTCATAGCTGGCATCCGGTGCCCTTCCTGCTCTGGTCACGATGGTCTCGTTCTGCCGGGGTCAGTAGATTTACGGAAAGAGAGTGCGCTCATGGACCTTTAGGGAGGATGCCGGCAGTCGATCTTATGCCCCTGGCAATGGCCAACGCTCTGAGGTTCAAGAAGTTTGGGGCATGAGGGGTAATGTATGTCAAAAGTCGGCCTCTACTGGCGCCTCCTTCAGGGCGTTGTCGAAAACCCGCGCTACTACTACTTCATCCTTCGAAGGAGCGCCTACGACAAGACTGTCAGGCAGCTCGCGAACAATACCCTTCCTGAAAAGGGGACTTTTTATCCCGTCAAGCTCGACCTGCGCGTCATTTACGGCTGTAACCTCCGCTGCAAGATGTGCGGCCAGTGGGGCGACACGGGGACATACTTCAATTACGATACCGCCAAGCTCCAGCGTAAACTCGATCTTCAGGTGATCGAGGGGGTTGTGGAGGAGCTCGTGCCGCACGGC
>JANGEZ010000087.1:0-2390 GCA_031838355.1 Candidatus Methylomirabilis sp. bin48
CTGACCGACCTGGATGGGCTGTACACGGCTGATCCGAGGAGAGATCCCAACGCGCGGCTTGTCCATGAGGTGCCCAAACGGTCTACGGGGCTCCACTTTTGGGCCGACGATTCGGGGACCGGGCTCGGTACCGGTGGGATGGTGACAAAGGTGGAAGCGGCGCGCCGGGCGGCAGCCTCTGGCATCCCCACCATCATCGCGAACGGCCTTGTGGAGGGAATCCTGGGGCGGATCGTCCGTGGTGAGGCGGTCGGCACCATCTTTCAGGCGTCTGCGTCCAGGATGCGGAGCAGAAAGCGCTGGTTAGCTTTTGCGACGGAGCGTAGGGGACGGATTACTGTGGATGCCGGGGCTAAGGAGGCGCTGATCCGTCACGGCAAGAGCCTTCTCCCTTCTGGGGTTGTGTCGGTCGATGGCGGGTTCGAGGGAGGCGAGGTAGTCAGCCTCTGTGACACCCTCGGCGTAGAATTCGCCAGGGGTGTAGCGAACTATGATGCTGAACAGGTGGAACGGATCAAGGGCATCAGGAGCAACCAGATCGAGGATACGCTTGGCGCCAAGCTGTTCGATGAGGTGGTTCACCGGGATAACCTGGTAATTCTTGAATAAGGGAAGATAAAAGTTCAACGTTCAAGGTGCAAGGTTCAACGTTAGGAATCTGGGGACTGGAACGTTTAGTGCGGGGTGCAGTATGATGGCGCGGATGGTCAGAGAACTGGGGGAGGCAGCGCATCTTGCGGCTCGGGCCTTGGCCCTGGTGGTGCCGGAGGTAAAAAATCGGGCGCTGATGGCTATAGCGGACGCGCTATGGAACGGCCGGGCGGAGATCCTCTCGGCGAACGCGCTCGATCTGGCGGAGGCCAGGTCACAGCATCACTCGTCTGCGGTTCTGGATCGGCTGGCTCTCGACGAAAGACGGATTGAGAAGATGGCGGCCGGTGTCCGGCAGGTAGCCGCGCTTTCCGATCCTGTCGGAGAGATTACCAGGATGTGGCCCCGGCCAAACGGCCTGCTCGTTGGCCGGATGCGGGTACCGCTCGGGGTTATCGGCGTTATCTACGAGGCCAGGCCAGGGGTCACGGCCGACGCGGCGGCCCTCTGCCTGAAGTCAGGGAATGCCGTCATGCTGAAAGGGGGTCGAGAGGCGATCCGCAGCAATAGGGTCATCAGCAGTCTGCTTGCGGATGCCGCGATGGGAAGCGGCCTGCCTAAGGGTTGCGTGGCCTTCATCGATTCGGTTGACCGGGAGGCAGTAACACACTTGCTTCAGCTCACCGGGCTCGTGGACCTGATTATCCCCCGAGGAGGCGAGGAGTTGATCCGGGCAGTGCAGCGGACCTCGACCATTCCGATCCTGGCCCACGACAAAGGGCTCTGCCACACCTACGTTGATGAGGGGGCCGATCTTACCATGGCGGAGGAGATTGCCTTCAATGCCAAGGTCGATCGACCGGGCGTCTGCAACGCTATGGAGAGCCTGCTGGTTCATGAGCGGGTGGCCTCTCTCTTTTTGCCACGAATCGTCGGGCGGTTGCAGGAGGCTGGGGTTGAGGTCCGGGGTTGCCCTCGAACAAGGGCCCTGGTACAGGGTATCGCACCTGCGACTGAGGTAGACTGGGATACCGAGTATCTTGACCTGATCCTGTCGGTAAAGGTGGTCGGCTCGTTCGAAGAGGCTGTGGCGCACATCGCCGCACACGGCTCTGGCTTGGCCGAAGCGATCGTCACAGCGGATCACAGCCGGGCCATGCGTTTCCTCCGGGAGGTGGATGCCGGCGCTGTGTTTGTTAATGCTTCCACCCGTTTCACTGACGGCGGCGAGTTCGGGATGGGAGCCGAAATGGGGATCAGCACGCAGAAGCTCCACGCCCGGGGCCCGGTCGGTCTCACGGAACTGACCTGCGAGAAGTTCATCGTCATGGGCGAGGGCCAGGTGCGAGACTCAACCAAGTAAGTGTTCAGGGTTCGTAGTTCGGAGTTCATGGATGGGGACTTTGAACTGCAAAGCATAACTCCATCAACCATCAACTATGAACTCTGAACCATGAGCGCAGCGACTATGCATATCGGCGTAATGGGGGGGACCTTCGATCCGATTCACCTCGGCCACCTGCGGGCCGCCGAGGAGATCTACTGGGCCTTTGAGCTGGATAGGATCACTTTTGTTCCGGCCGCTAGGCCCCCTCACAAAGAGGAGGAGCTTGAGGCGTCAGCCCTGCACCGGTACGAGATGGTCTCGCTGGCGACGATCTATACGCCGTACTTCAGTGTTTCCCCAATTGAGCTAAGCCGCCCGGGCCGATCCTACTCGGTTGAGACGCTCCGGGAGTTTCGGAAGTTGTATGGCGCGGAGAGTGTCATCTACTTCATCATGGGCGTGGATGCGTTTC
>JANGEZ010000088.1:0-3368 GCA_031838355.1 Candidatus Methylomirabilis sp. bin48
CTCGACTAAGACGGATCTGTAGCCGCAACCACAGGCGTCCCACAGAGGACCGGGCCAGGCGCTCCAGCCTCTGCAGGCGGCTCAGGAGGAGACGGTGGGTATCCTCCGCCTCCTCCGCCAGCTCCTGCTTCCAGGCGCGAGATACCATCGGCCCAGTGAGCCCCCGGACACAGACGGCGTAGTCCAGCGCCAGTTGAGTCAACCGATCGTCTCCAATACGCTGCAAGGCGAGGCGAAACTCCTGATCATCCTTCTTGGGGAAATGATCAGCATCGCTCTCCTGCAGTTTGGTTTCGAGTCGGCCAAGCATCTTTCGGACTACGGCAAGCTCCTGCAGCAGCGCGTGTCCCTGCTCCGAATGACCCCGATCGAACGCGGTCATCACCACCCTCTCCATGCGGTCGCATAGCGTGTTCCCTTGTGCCCAAGAACAGCGACTGAAAGTCGTCATTGCGAACGAAGTGAAGCAATCTCGCACTGTTGCGCTGAGATTGCCACGCACCCTGTGGGTGCTCGCAATGACAAAAAAGCCGGGGCTTGCAACGTCTATCGCTGTTCTTGGGTTGTGACAATTGCTTGCCAGGCCGAGGATAGTATGCTATGCAAGCTTAGTCAACTTCATTTCAACACCTCAGAAAGGGCATCACGCTACCTGTCATCGCTGAGTTCAAATGCGCCTCTGGGTGAACACGTAACCATGACAACCTCCTCCTCGAAGCCCGGCCTTTTCGACCCCTCCTCGCTCGCTGCCCTCAGGGTTTCGGACACGATCGGCGAGATCATCCGTTACCAAGCGGAACACCGCATGGATGAGGCTTGGTGCTATCTACTCCGCGGCCTCGACCCCGGTGAGCCGGTTCAGTTCGGCATGCTGTGCCAGGAAGCCGAGCGAGTGGCAGCGCTTCTTCAAGAACTGGGGGTTCGGCCGGGCGACCGGGTCCTCATCATGCTCCCCACCGGGCGACCGATCCTTCAAGCCCTGTTCGGCACCTGGTTGGCGGGTGCTGTGGCCGTTCCCACTTACCCGCCCCTTCTTCTCCCGAAAGGCCTGCTGCACACCCTGGCTGCGGCGAGGGCTACCCGCACGTATACCCCAGCCAAGTGGGCGATCGACCGGCTCCTACGACAGCCATTAGCCCAACGCTGGCGACAGGGGAAGAAGGCGGGGCGGCCTCTCATGGCTATACTGGAAGGGCTTCAGCGCCTCAGCCGTTACGTCGACCAGCAGGTCCACATCTACCAGACCGCCCGGCCTGCCGTAGTGATTGCTGAACGAGATTTCGGTCCCGTGTGTCACACTGCCGCCCGGTTTCTCCCTGAGGCGCCTGCTTTTGTGGCTGCGTCCGATCTCCTGCGAGGAACCGCAAAGCTACGGACGCCGAGCCTCGACGCGAGCGCCACGGCGCTGATACAGTTCACCTCCGGGTCGACCGGCGTCCAGAAGGGTGTGATGCTCAGTCATCGAGCGATCCTGGCCAACATTCAGGCATTCGGGGAAATGGTCCAGCCGAGGCCTGACGACAAGGTCGTTTCCTGGTTGCCGCTCTACCACGATATGGGGCTCATCGGGATCACGCTGGGATCCTTTGCGCTCGGTCTAGAAACCTACCTGATGTCGCCCACCGACTTCACCCGTGACCCAATCCGCTGGATCTGGGCGCTCCATCAGTTCGGAGCGACGATCTCGGTCTCAAATAACTCAGCCATCGGCCGGCTCGCAAGAATGTGCCAGATTTCCCCCAGACGGTTTGAGCAACATCCGACCTATGGACAAGGGAGCCGCCTTGATCTCTCCCCACTCCGGATCCTGATGAACGGCGCTGAGCCGGTTACGGTACAGGCGATGGAAGCGTTCCAACGCGAGTTCGGCCAGTTCGGTCTCCGTCGGGAAGCGCTGTCGCCGGTCTATGGACTGGCTGAGATGACGCTCGCCGTCTCCTTCCCAGACCTCGCAGCGCCCTATCGGGTCTGCCGGCAGCGGGGCGAGGAGTGGGTATCTGTAGGGCGGCCGCTAATAGGTTTTGAGATCCGAATCATTGATACTGAAGGCAACAAGCTCCCGGCAGGGCATCTCGGGGAGGTGATCGTCGCGGGGCCAAGCCTTATGGATGGCTACTTTGGGGACCCGGAAGCGACCGCGCAGGTGATTCTGGAGCGAGACGGGCGACGATGGCTGCACACCGGCGATGAGGGAATGATCGACTCAGCAGGAGAGCTGTACATCACCGGGAGGCTGAAAGAGACGGTGATCAAGGGTGGCCGCAACTATGCCCCGGCCCTCCTGGAAGAGGTCATCGAAACCGTTGAGGGAGTCAAGCCGGGCCGGAGCGTCGTCTTCGGCGTGACCGACGTCAGAGCCGGAACCCAGCGTGTAGTGGCAGTTGTCGAGTTTGCAGAGCCACACTGCCCTGAGCCGCGCCGGGAAACCTTGATGAGGGAGATCCGTGCTCGAGTGGATGACGTCTATCGACCAGCAGGCGGGACGGTTCTCGACCAGGTGCTGCTGGTCGTACCAGGAACTCTGAGCAAGACCACCAGCGGCAAACGGATGCGGCTCGACGCCCGGGAACGGTTTCTCCGGGGCGAGTTCGGCTGAACCATTGCCGGTCCAATTAACTTCGCCTAGCGGCGTTGCCAGCCCCCCGGGGCGCTCCCTGCGACGTACCTGACGCTGTACGCCTCGGTCGGCCCCAGGGACCGCGCCTTGCTATGCTCGTTTCTTGGCCCGGCACAATGTCACCAATTACAGGTAAAATGGGTTGCAGACGCACCCTGAGGCGCGAGTGATGGGATTTCTCGTCCGACTTTTTCTCAATGCACTGGCCCTCTTACTCGTGTCAACCGTCATCCCTGGCATCGAGGTGCGTGGGGTCCTGCCCGCATTGTCTGCCGCCTTTTTTCTCGGGGTGGTCAACGCCGTTGTACGACCTGTGCTCGTGATCTTGACGCTTCCACTCACGATCATAACACTGGGGCTTTTCATCCCGTTGCTCAACGCCGCCCTCCTGAAACTCGTCTCGCTGATGATCCAGGGGTTCGAGGTGCACGGCTTCTGGTCTGCGGTGTTCGGGGCAATCCTGTTAAGCCTGATCAGCGGTCTCTTAAATCTTTTCATTAACGACCGTGGCCGGGTGGAGGTGATTGTTCACCGTTAAAGGATCTCGTAACCAGCCCTTCCCATGTCACCGGAACTATGCTATAAAGGGCCGGTCTTTCCTCAAAGTCCCCATCGTCTAGCCGGCCCAGGACGCGGCCCTTTCAAGGCTGAAACACGGGTTCGAATCCCGTTGGGGACGCCACGCGAATATATAGGCTCGCTTCAGCACCTCGAGTTGACGATCCCCTTCTCGGGGAAGGTGGCGGCATGA
>JANGEZ010000089.1:0-2283 GCA_031838355.1 Candidatus Methylomirabilis sp. bin48
AAACAGGTACGGATCGGCGAACTCACGCTTGGCGGTGGAGCGCCGCTTCTTCTGGTGGCTGGTCCATGCGTCATCGAGAGCGAGGATCACCTGCTTAGAATTGGCGAGGCGATCAAGGTGGTATGTGAAGCCTGCCGGGTTCCCCTTATCCTCAAGTCCTCCTACGATAAGGCCAATCGGTCGTCAGGCCGTTCATTTCGCGGTCCTGGCTTGGAGGAGGGGCTTCGCATCCTGGAGCGTGTGAAGGCGAAACTTGGCGTCCCTGTCATCTCCGATGTCCACGACGTGAATCAGGTATCTGCTGCGGCGGAGGTATTGGATATTCTTCAGATCCCGGCCTTCTTGTGTCGCCAAACTGACCTCCTGTTGGCTGCTGCGAGGTCCGGTAAACCGGTCAATGTGAAGAAGGGACAATTCCTGTCACCATGGGATGCAGGTAATATCGTCGAGAAGCTCAAATCGGCCGGCTCGGAGGCGATCGTGCTGACAGAGCGGGGAAGCAGCTTCGGTTATAACAACTTGGTGGTAGACATCCGCTCGCTTCCGGTCATGCGCAGCTTCGGCTACCCCGTCCTGTTCGATGTCACCCACAGCCTGCAACAGCCGGGCGGCGCGGGTGATACCTCGGGAGGTCAGTCCGAATTCATCCCCTACATTGCGCGAGCCGCCGTGGCGGCAGGGGTCGATGGGCTCTTCATGGAGGTCCATCCCGACCCTGCCAATGCACCCAGCGACGGCCCCAACATGCTCCAGATCGACGCGCTTCCAGGGCTTCTGACCCAGTTGCTGGAGGTTCAGCGGGTGGTGGAGCCGTACGTCAACTCCTAAGAGAGGGTCTAGGGTTTAGGGTACAGGGTAGAGAAATGAGAGGCCAGGGATTCGTGAGGTCTCTGTTTCTGCCTATACCCTATCCCCTCCACCCTGATCCCAAGAGATATGCAGACCCCATTGCAGCAATTCCGTCGCATGCTCCGGTACGCCTACCCCTACCGGGCACGGGTCATCCTTGCCCTCGCCTCCCTGGTTCTCATCGCCATACTCAATGCGGTCTCCATCGGTTCACTCCAACCGATCTTCGACGGCCTTTTCGTCGCGGAGGGGGGAGTGGCAGGAATTAGCCTTCCGGATCCGATCAGGGCCGTGCTTGGACAGCGGCTGGTCCAGCTTCAGACGCTTCTGCAGGCTCACAGGATCAGCATCCTCACCTTTATCGGGGGGGCCCTCTTCCTCGTCTTTTTGGCTAAAGGAGCGCTTATCTACATCCAGCAACTGCAATTGCGATACGTGGCCGAAGGGATCCAACGAGACATCCGAAACAGTCTGTATACGCATCTGCACTCGCTGTCCCTTGGCTTTTTCACCCGCCGCTCAACAGGCGAGATCATGTCCCGTCTTAACTCTGACGTAGAAAGCCTTGGAGACGCTTCGACCGAGCTCTTTCGTAACGCTCTCAGAGAGCCGTTTAATATCATTGGGCTCATCGTACTGCTTTTTCTGATCAAGTGGCAGCTCGCTCTCCTTTCGTTACTCGTCTTACCGGTGGCGATCCTGCCGATTGTAAAGTTTGGCTCGAAGATCCGTCGCAGAGGCACCCTGGTCCAAGAGGGGCGCGCCGAGCTGAACACGATCCTGCAGGAAACTATTTCCGGCGTTCGGATCGTTAAGGCCTTTGGCATGGAAGAGTATGAGCGGCGACGGTATCGGCGCGCCAGCGAGCAGGTCTTCCGGGCCGTCATGCGGATCGTCAAAGTTGATGCGCTTACCTCGCCGGTCCTTGAGGTCCTCGGGTCCGTGGGCATTGTTGTTGCGATCTGGGTCGGCGGCTATCTCGTGTTCTCCAAAAGCTTGACCCCTGGGGCGTTCATGGCTTTCCTTGGGGCGCTGACCTCCCTCTATCAACCTGTCAAGCGAATCAGCCAGATCAATAACAACATTCAGCGCGGAATGGCAGGCGCCGCACGGGTCTTCGAGCTCATGGACCTCCGTTCTGATCTGGTGGAGCGGTCCAATGCCGTGACGCTTCCACGGATGCAGGAAGGGGTTCGGTTCCATCACGTGTCCTTCGCCTATGAACCCGAACGGACCGTGCTGCACGGCATCAGTTTTGGGGCTAAGCTCGGTGAGATCGTGGCGATCGTTGGCAGCAGCGGGGCCGGTAAGAGTACCATGGTCAACCTCATCCCGCGCTTCTACGATCCGACGGCAGGGGTCATCGCCATCGATGGGGTCGATATCACGCAGGCGACCCTTTCGTCATTGCGCGCGCAAATGGGGATCGTGACC
>JANGEZ010000090.1:0-3726 GCA_031838355.1 Candidatus Methylomirabilis sp. bin48
CGCCGGACACCGACTGGATTCGACGGGCTCGCCACAGGTTACGCCCCTGCTAACTCCAGAGTCTTGTGGGCAATCCGGGGGAGGCCGATCACGTGATCCGCGGCGCCCAAGGCGATCGCCTCCCTCGGCATGCCGAAGACTACGCAGGTCGCCTCGTCTTGAGCGATGGTGCGCGCCCCGGCCTGCTTCATCGCCAGCAGGCCCTTGGCGCCGTCATTCCCCATTCCGGTCATGATCACACCCACGGCGTTGCGCCCCGCGCACTCGGCAGCCGATTCGAACAGAACATCGACCGATGGGCGATGCCGATTGACCGGTGGTGCGGAGTAGACAGCGACAAAATATTGGGCGCCGTTGCGTCGCAGGGCCATGTGAAAGTTACCGGGTGCGATCAAGGCATGGCCAGTGAGCACGCGATCCCCATCCTGCGCCTCCTTGATCCGAATCGTGCAGAGCTGATCGCAACGTTCCGCGAAAGATTTTGTGAATTTCTCCGGCATGTGCTGAACGATGACGATCCCTGGCGTGTGTGCCGGCAACATCATCAGAAACTCCTTGAGCGCCTCGGTCCCTCCTGTGGATGCCCCCACCGCGATGATCCGATCCGTCGTCCTGATCATGGATGCCGAAGCCATCGGCCGGGGCGCCGCGTCCCGGCTTACGGCGCGAGGCCCCAGCCTCTCCCGTGGAAGAATCCGAGCCGCAGCCGCCGCCCGGACCTTGGCAATGATCTCCCCGGCAAGCTCATTCATGTGCTCCCGAACATCGACCTTGGGCTTCGTGATGAACTCGACGGCCCCCAATTCCAGAGCGCGAAGAGTCGTCTCACACCCCGCCTCGGTGAGGGACGAGAGCATCACCACCGGCATGGGGTGAGCTCGCATGAGTTTCTCCAAAAACGTGAGGCCGTCCATCCGCGGCATCTCAACATCCAAGGTCAACACGTCGGGATTCAGCGTGATAATCTTCTCCCTGGCGACGAAGGGATCACCGGCTACCCCCACCACCTCGATCTCGGGATCGCACTGGAGCATAGTGGAGATGACCTGGCGCATCAGCGCCGAATCGTCCACGATCAGGACCCGGATTTTCTTACCCATCGCTCACCTGCACCGGCTAGCTTTCAGCCATCAGCGGTCAGTTTTCAGCGAGTGTGGTGCCCCTCAGATTCCTTTACAGATTCCGTTCACCCTGAGCTTGTCGAAGGGTCAATGTTTTCAATACGTTCCGCCTGTGATTCGACAAGCATGTCCTGAGCATCCCAGCCGTCTCCTTCGACAAGCTTCCTTCGACAAGCTTCCTTCGACAAGCTCAGGACGAACGGCTGGGATAGTCGAAGGGCTCACCACGAACGGTTTGTACAGGTACTTCTGACGCAGTACACTAGTCGTCGAAAAGGGTGATTTCCCCATACCGTCGCATTTTCTGTTCCGCCTCCGCTTCGTGATCTCGCTCCTCTACAGTCGTCAGCCTGGTCACTCCTGAGAGGCGTTTCATTCTGACCTTCCCAGATCCGGTATCGAAGAAGACGTGTCGCGCGCTGCGGCCCCCGAGATCGTGGGCCAGCAGGGGGATTCCTTCTGTGCGTAAAAACTCCCGTATGAACCGGATGTTCTGCTGCGGGACCCCGTTGACCGACTCGGCGATCTGCAGGACATGGCCCCCGCCGAAGACCTTGGCCTGCACCCGGGCGCGTTGCCCTCCCAGCTTCTGGATCTCCCCGATGAGCAACTCCATGGCGTGGACTCCAAATCGGGAGAGATTTCCTTCGGCGTCGCCGTTCAGCGTGGCGGGCAACATGAAGTGATTCATTCCGCCGACGCCTGTCACAGGGTCCCGGAGACAGGCGGCAATGCAGGAGCCCAACAGGGTCTTAACTACGGTCGGCTCCCGAGTGGCGAAGACGCCCCCGATGTGAATGGTGACCTGGGCTTTGTGTCTCATGTGGTTGCCCCCGCTGTCCGTGGCGGCGCCAACTCATACCCCCCACGCTTCCGGTAAATGGTGTTGCGGAGAAAAGCAAACTGATCGCTCAACCCGTAGAGCGATTCAGAGTGCCCCAGGAAGAGGTGGCCGTCATCTTTGAGGTGGGTGGCAAAGCGTTCCATGAGACGCTGCTGCGTCGGCTTGTCGAAATAAATGATCACGTTCCTGCAGAAGATACAGTCGAAGACCGTCCGGATGGGCCATGGCTCTTCCAGCAGGTTTATCCGACGGAACGTGACAAGATTCCGCACCTCCTGAGCAACCTGTACGAGGCCGGCCTGTTCTCCCGTCCCCTGCAGGAAGGACCGCTTCAGCAGAGGCCTCGGAATTTCGCCAACCCGTTCCTCCGGGTAGGTGGCCTTCGCCGACCGGGTAAGGACCTCCGTATCAATATCCGAGGCCAGGATGCGAACATCCCAGGCCGAAAGATTCTCGATGGCCTCCCGCAGCGTGATGGCGATGGTGTAGGGCTCCTCACCGCTGCTGCACCCGGCGCTCCAGATTCGAATCTTCCGCTCCCCGGTCCGAGCGGCCCGCGCCTTCAAGGCAGGCATGATTTCCCGCTCCAGAAAATCAAAGTGATGCTTTTCACGATAGAAATCCGTCTTGTTCGTGGTAATGGCGTTGACAAAGTTTTCCATCTCGGCCGGCTCCGCGATCAGATAGTCGTGGTACGCCTGGAAAGATGGGAGTCCAAGCGCTCGGAGCCGCTTGCTCAGCCGAGAGCTGACCATGTTCCGCTTGTGGTCGGTCAGAGCAATCCCGGTGGAGCCTTTGACCAGCTCCTGAAACAGCCGAAACTCCTGATCGGAGATCGTGAACTCCGATGAGGCTTGGGCCAGAGGCCTGACCGCGGTTCGATGAATGTCCACTGATCGCCTCACATTAGTTCCTGCCAGCCGCTTCAACTGCCGCCGACACCACCATCATCACCTCCCCCTCCGTCAGCATTTTCTCGATGTCCAGCATGCGCGCGACTCCTCCAGCGGCTGATTAAAACTCCTCGAATCCTTCGACTGCGCTCAGGGCAGGCGTCCTGTACACGGTATCGGTCCCGGTGGCTGCCACCACCACCGGGTACCCACGGCTCGCCGTGGGTGCGGTCTCGGTCTTCGGCTTGGCCTTCAAGGGGACGACCTTCTTGCTTACCGGCGTCTGGTTGACGGTTGCCTCACCATCCAGCTTGAATTTGGCCACCTCGGCCGAGAGCTCCTCCGCCTGCGCCGCGAGGGACTGGGCAGTACTGGAGAGCTCCTCGGTCTGCGCGGCATTTTGCTGCGTGACACTGTCCATCTGGGTAACGGCCTTCCCTACCTGCTCGATCCCCTGCGACTGCTCCTGGGAGGCGGCGCTGATCTCGGCGATGAGGTCCGCCACCTTCTTGACCCCGGCGACGATCTCGGTGAGGGTGTCACCCGACTTGTTGACTAGCTTCGCCCCATCCTCGACCTTGGCTACCGAGTCGGTGATAAGGGCCTTGATCTCCTTCGAGGCGGCCGCGCTCCGCTGGGCCAGCGCCCGGACCTCACTGGCCACGACCGCAAAGCCGCGCCCCTGCTCTCCGGCTCGGGCGGCTTCGACGGCAGCATTAAGGGCCAAAAGGTTGGTCTGGAAGGCAATTTCGTCAATGGTCGTGATGATCTCGGCGATCTGCTTGGAGGACTGGGTGATCGCCGCCATGGAAGAGACGGCCTCTTTGACCACGGCGCCGCCCTTCTCGGCTCCGTCTCGCGCTGAGAC
>JANGEZ010000091.1:0-3570 GCA_031838355.1 Candidatus Methylomirabilis sp. bin48
CTTCCAATATCCGGTGGAGATCCCCGGGGTGAGCACCAGCTACTTCCTGAAGGCGGCAGTGAATGCCACAAGAAAGTACCGCGGCATTGAAGAGCTGGATGCCATCGACTTTCTCAGCATGATCAAGGAAAAGATGAAGCTTGTCGAGCTGGACCAGAGTCTCTTGAATCGTCCGCTCAACGAAGGCTTCTCCGGCGGGGAGAAGAAGCGAAACGAGATCTTTCAGATGGCCGTACTCGACCCCAAGCTGGCAATCCTGGACGAGGCCGACTCCGGCCTGGACATCGATGCCTTGAGGATCGTGGCGAACGGCATTGATGCACTCAGGAGCCCGGATCGCGCGATGATCCTGATCACCCATTACCAGCGGTTGCTGAACTACGTCACTCCCGACTTCGTCCACGTGCTCTTTGAGGGGCGGATCGTCAAGTCAGGGGGACAATCGCTGGCGCACGAGCTCGAGGCGAAAGGGTATGACTGGATCAAAGCGGAAGCTGGACTTGCCCAGCAGACGCCTGTCCCCGACTCCGATCGGGGAATCGTGTAGGAGGCAGCAACGGCGTGATGCTTCAAGTTGCGGAAGAGCTGGACCGCTATCGCGTAGACTTCGAGCAGCTCGAGAGGGATAGCGCGGACAGGCGACCCCAGTGGATCAACCAGATTCGTACAGCGGCGTTTGGCCGGTTCGTCGAACTGGGGTTTCCCACGACTCGGCTCGAGGATTGGAAGTACACCAACGTAGCCCCTATCGTCAAGACCCCGTTCACACGTGCAGGACAGGCCTGGGGGACGCTGCCGATCGAACTCCTCGAGCCCTTTACCCTCGAGGATGTGGCGTGTGCTCAACTTGTCTTCGTGAACGGCCGTTATTCGCCCGATCTTTCGTCGCTTGAGAAGCTTCCGGAAGGTGTCATGGTGAGCAGCCTGGCAACGGTTCTCGCCAGCCACTCGGCATCGGTCGAAGCACACCTGGCTCAGCACGTGGGCTACCACGATCAGGCGTTCGTAGCTCTCAATACAGCCTTCATGGAGGATGGGGCGTTCGTGTCCATTCCAAAGGACACGATTGTCGACGCGCCCATCCACCTGCTGTTTATCTCCTCCGCGCGCCTCGGGCCGCCTGTCCCCGCAGGCTTTAAGCGGGGAGCTGACGACGGGGGCGGCTCTGCCCCGGTGTCGTATCCCCGGAACCTGATCGTAGTCGGGTCTCACAGCCAGGCACGGATCGTCGAGAGCTACGTGGGCCTGGAGCACGACGTCTATTTGACCAATGTGGTTACCGAGATCGTAGGCGGCGAGAACGCGGTGATCGACTATTATAAGGTGCAGCGGGAAAGCGAGGAGGCCTTCCACGTGGCAACGGTACAGGCACAGCTTGGCCACAGCAGTACGTTCTCGTCCCACGCCATCGACCTCGGCGGCGCCCTCGTTCGGAACGATCTGAACGTGGCGCTCGACGGGGAGGGCGCCGAATGCACTCTCAATGGCCTCTATATGGTGACGGGTCGGCAGCACGTGGATAACCACACGCGAATCGATCATGCGCAGCCACATTGCAGCAGCCGTCAGCTCTATAAGGGTATCCTCGATGGGAAGTCGAGGGGGGTCTTTAGCGGCAAGATCGTCGTACACAAGGCTGCCCAGAAAACCGACGCCAAGCAGGCCAACAAGAACCTCCTGCTGTCCGAGGACGCTGTTATCAACAGCAAACCGCAGCTAGAGATCTTCAACAATGACGTGAAATGTACCCATGGTACGACCATTGGCCAGCATAACCCGGAGGCGATGTTTTATCTGCGTTCTCGCGGTGTCGATCTTGCGGCTGCCCGGAGCCTGCTGACCTATGCGTTTGCGAGCGAGCTGCTCGGCCGGATCAGGGTTGAGCCGGTCCGAGCCCGGCTCGAAGCGCTCCTGCTTACGCGGCTTTGCGATGGCGTCGCGCCCGAGGAAACGCCATGAGAGCAGTCACAGCGATGACCACACAGGATACGCAGCCTGCAGCGTGCTCGGCATTCGACGTGGCGCGAATCAGGGAGGACTTCCCTGCCTTGCGGCAGCAGATCCGCGGCAAGCCGCTGGTGTACCTCGACAACGCGGCCACGAGTCAGAAGCCGATGCGCGTCATCGAGACGATCGAGAAGTATTACCTGACTGAAAACTCGAATGTACACCGGGGGATCCACCTCTTGAGCGAGCGGGCCACGGAGGCCTTTGAGGGTGCCAGGGCCAAGGTGGGGCGTTTTCTCAACGCGAGGGATGCGCGCGAGATCATCTTCGTTCGCGGCGCCACGGAGGGGATCAACCTGGTGGCCCACAGCTATGCCAGGCCACTTCTTACGGTGGGGGACGAGATCCTCATCTCCGAGATGGAGCACCACTCGAATATCGTCCCGTGGCAAATTGTGTGTAAGGAGACTGGCGCGGTCCTGCGGGTCGTGCCGATCAACGACGACGGTGAGTTGCGGCTCGACGAATACGAGCGGCTGCTCGGCCCGAGAACGCGACTGGTGTCGATCGTACACGTCTCAAATGCCCTTGGTACGATCAACCCGGTGCAGCAGATGATTGATATGGCGCACGAGCGGGGTGTGCCCGTCCTGATCGATGGAGCCCAGGCCACGCCCCATTTGCCGGTGGATGTGCAGGCGCTCGGCTGCGACTTCTATGTGTGCTCCGGCCACAAGCTGTTTGGTCCTACCGGCATCGGCATTGTGTTCGGTAAGGCTCACCTCCTCGATGCTATGCCTCCATACCAGGGCGGGGGCGACATGATCCTCTCGGTCACCTTCGAGAAGACGATCTACAACGAGGCGCCGATAAAGTTCGAGGCTGGGACGCCCCACATTGCAGGCGCTATCGGGCTCGGCGCGGCGATCGATTACGTGAGCAGCATCGGGCTGGATCAGATCGCCGCCTACGAGGGCGAGTTGCTGGCGTACGCGACGGATGCCGTCTCCACCATCCCTGGCTTACGGATCATCGGGACCGCCAAAGAGAAGGCGAGCATCCTGTCCTTTGTCCTTGACGGTGTCCACGCACACGACATCGGCACGATCCTGGATCAAGAGGGGATTGCGATCCGGACCGGCCACCACTGTGCCCAGCCGGTGCTGCAGCGGTTCGGCGTGCCGGCCACCGCCAGGGCGTCGGTGGCTTTCTACAATACGCGAGACGAGATCGACGCACTGGTGAAGGCGATCCGCAAGGTCACCGAGCTGTTTGGCTGATGTCGGACCTGCGCGAACTCTACCAGGAGGTCATCCTTGACCATAATAAGCGGCCGCGAAATTTCCAGAAACTGGAAGGCGCGAACCGTGCGGCTGACGGTTACAATCCGCTGTGCGGCGATCAGATTACGGTGTACCTGCTTGTCGAAGATCATGTGATCAGGGATATCGCCTTTCAGGGATCGGGCTGCGCAATTTCGAAAGCCTCCGCATCGATGATGACTGCGGCTGTGAAAGGCAAGACTACAGCGGAAGCCGAGGGCCTTTTCGAGACCTTTCATAGAATGGTCACGGCCGATCTGAGCGCTGCAGCTGATCCGCTCGTAGTTGGGAAGCTGGCCGC
>JANGEZ010000092.1:0-7386 GCA_031838355.1 Candidatus Methylomirabilis sp. bin48
GCTGTCTCGCACTACGGGCCGTTGGTGGTATCCAGTGGGCTGGTGCAGATCTACAAGGATAGTGCAGTAGAGATCAAAGGGCGTCCGGTGCTCCTTGTCGATGACATCTTGGATTCGGGACAGACTCTTAGTATGGTCCGAGATCACCTTGCCGCCAGGGGCCCAAGCTGGCTGCGCACATGCGTCCTCCTGGACAAGCCGAGCCGACGGGAGATCGCGATCAACGCTGACTATATCGGCTTTGAGGTTCCCAATACCTGGATTATTGGCTACGGCATGGACGCGTCCGGGGAGGGGCGAGCGTTTCCGTACGTGGCCTCGGTCGAACGGGAAGGGGAACAGGGGTAGGCGTGAGCCGTAAAGAGACGGAGATGAAGCCGGGTGTCCGTCGTCACCTGCTGGTGAAGGAGGATCTGGTCTATGGTCCTCTGCTGTCTCGGCGACTGGGCCGCTCGCTGGGCGTCAATCTGCTTGGCGCCGGAGAGAAGCTCTGTTCCTTCAACTGCCGCTACTGCCAGTGCGGCTGGACAGCGCGTCCGATCCTGGAGGTCGGCGAGCTTATCGCGGACTTTCCTGCGGGAGAGAAGGTTGCCGATGCCTTAGAGGCTAGGCTTCAGCAAGTGTGTCGAGAGAGCATTCCTATCGACGCCATCACCTTCTCCGGTAATGGCGAGCCGACGCTCCATCCGGAGCTCCAGGCAATTGTCAAGGCCGCGTTGGTCCTTCGGGATCGCTACGTTCCACACGCCAAGCTGGCCATTCTGTCCAACAGTTCAACCGTGTATCGGCCAGAGATCCGCGCAGCACTTGAGGGTGTGGACCTGAAGTTGATGAAGTTGGATGCCGGGAGCGAGGCGCTCATGCGCCGGATCAATCTGCCGGCCAAAGGGTGTGACTTTGCCCAGATGCTCCAAGGGTTAGCGCAGCTCGACGGCGTGCTGCTGCAAGCGATGTTCGTGTGGGGCAGGGTAGCCAACACGGCCCCGGCGGCAATACGCGAGTGGGCCGACCGGGTCGCTGCGATCCGGCCGCTTGGGGTCCAGGTCTACACCCTCGACCGGGTACCGGCCGACTCCGGCTTGACGCCGGTCTCCAGGGCAGTGCTCGAGTCAATTGCCGGGTATGCACGACGACGCGCCCATGTCGCCATCGAAGTCTACTGAGGCCGTCGCCGGCCGCCGGGCTCGACGGTGGCTGCTGGCGCTGCCCGTACTCGCCCTACTCGGTCTGGCCGACTCGGGCTACCTGCTGTGGCAGCATCGCGCGGCGACCGCGACCTTTTGCCCTACGGCGGGATGCGCCGCCGTTACGCAAGGGGCATACTCCGAGATCAGGGGCATTCCCCTCGCCGCCGTCGGTGTTGCGGCGTATCTTCTTCTGCTTACGCTCTCGGTGATGGCCGTGGCGCTCGACAGTCGACGTGTGCTTGGGGTGGTGCTCGCGATTGCCGGAATCGGCGTAGCGGTGTCGGCGTGGCTGGTTTATCTGCAGGTCGCCGTAATCGAATCGATCTGTTCCTGGTGCGTCCTCTCGGCCTTTACGATGACGTCGATCTTTGCCCTGAGCCTCAGTGCTCTTCTCACGATACGGCCTTCGCAGTGGACGGAACCGGCCAACCCACCACGAGTGATGCACGTCCCATCGGGGGCGTTGCCACATCTCGTCAGGTTTCCGCTGATGGCGTTAGGGATGATCGCCCTGCTCGCCGCAATGCTGGGAGGACTCTTTCGCCTGGGATGGGACTGGACGATCATCCCTTCGACCTTTCCCTCTGTGCATGGCCCTCTGATGATTTCTGGATTCCTGGGCACGCTCATCGGGTTGGAACGAACCGTGGCCATGGGGAAGTGGTGGCCCTCTGTCGGGCCTCTGTGTACTGGAGTGGGCGCCCTTCTTCTGATTGCAGGTGTACCCGGTGTGGCCGGCCCGACATTGATAACCCTTGGCAGTCTTGTATTGGTCATCACTTTTGTCCAGCTCATTTGCAGCCAACCGGCCCTGTTTACGGTGACCATGGGGCTTGGGGCGCTCGCGTGGCTGGTAGGCAACAGCCTTTGGCTGGCCGGATGGCCGATTTTCCGCGTCGTAAGCTGGTGGGCCGCTTTCCTGATCCTTACCATTGCCGGGGAGCGGCTGGAGTTGAGCCGTTTTCTCCCTCTCGCTCGAAGACACCGACTCTCGTTTCTGGCCGCCATTGGTGTTTTTGTGGCCGGGCTCCTTCTCGCCGTGGTCGCGTTCGATAGCGGGTCGCGCATGAGCGGACTGGGCCTTATTGGCATGAGTATCTGGTTGTTGCGCCACGATATGGCGCGACACTCGGTGCAGAAGACAGGGCTGCACCGATTTGTCGCGCTGAGTCTGCTTGTAGGGTACGTATGGTTGGCAGTGGCTGGGCTGCTCATGTTGAGTTTGGGCGGAGTAGCGACTGGAGTACACCACGCTGCAGCCCTGCACGTCCACGAACATGGCATGCAGGACGGCTACGATGCTGCGTTGCACGCCATGTTCGTGGGATTCGCGTTCTCTATGATTATCGGGCACGCCCCGATCATCTTCCCATCTGTGCTGGGAATTTCTTTGCCTTTTCGCTCAGTCTTCTATAGTCATCTTGTCTTACTCCATCTTTCGCTCGTGCTGCGAGTGGTAGGAGATTTGGCGGCGTGGTGGCCGGGAAGACTCGGAGGCGGACTACTCAATGCTGTGGCCGTGCTGCTCTTCCTGGGCAACATGGCGTTATCGGGGATAAAAGGGATACACCATGATCTTGCACCGATCTGAAGGGTTGCGGATCGATCTCGATCCGAAAAAAAAGGCGAACCTGGCATCGGTACCGGGCAGTGAAGCAATAAGAGAGACGCCCCCGTCTCGCGATGTCATTAAAACTGCGCGACTTCCGATACACTTCTTTACTTGTGCAGTTGCTCTCTTTGGACTGGGTATGGCCGCGGTACCGTTTGTTGTGGGTGATCTGGTAGACTTTTTCTATCAGCCGCGAATCTTAGCCGTGACCCACACCTTTACGCTGGGATGGATCAGTTCTGCGATTATGGGGGTCATGTACCGCGTTGTTCCAGTCATGACGAAACGGCCATTACGATTTCCAAGATTGGCGCGCTGGCAGTTCTGGCTTTTCGAAATCGGTGCCACAGGTCTGATTACGCATATGCTCATTGGAGTGTGGGAACCCACCTGGATGGCTGCGGCTGTGATCGTGCTCAGCGCGGCGTTTTTTGCCGTCAACATGCTGTACTGCGTTGGCCCTGCCTGGCACAAGGGTGTGGCCGAAACCGGAATGTGCATGTCGGTGATGTTTCTGCTGACCGCTGCTTCTCTCGGGCTGGTCCTCGCATTGGATAAGTCCTACGGGTTCCTCCCTGGTAGTGTGCTCAGTAACTTAGCCAGCCATGCGCATCTCGCCGCGCTCGGATGGGTGAGTCTCACTATTTGTTCCGTCTCCTATCGGATGGCTCCAGCGTTTCTGTTGTCGGAACTGACGCTTCCGCGCATGGCGATGTGGCAACTCTACAGTCTTGCCGTCGGTGTGACCGGCCTGGGCCTCTCGCTTCTGGGCTGGATTGGTGGCGGTGCGTCCATCTGGAGCGGCATCATCATGTTGGCTATGCTTGCCTATGTCGGGGTCCTTCAGACACTTGTGCGCAATCGACGGATATCGATCGACTGGACGATGCGGCATGCGCTGGCCGGTATCGTGTGCTTGCTGCTCTCCGTTGGACTCGGGTTCTCCCTGCTATGGATTGATCCAGGCAGCGCCATTGGTAATAGAGTGGCGGGAGCGTATGGGGTCATGGGACTGCTAGGCTGGGTGACGAACCTCATTATTGGGATGTCTTACAAACTCTTTCCGGGATTCGTTGTCGGTGTGCGTGAGCGCCGAGGTTGGCCAAAGCTGGCGATCGCAGAACTTTCCTTGCTTCGCTGCCGGCCACTCGTTTTTATCTTACTGAATGCAGGTGTTCTGATGGCTGCCGGTGGCTTGATCTCGGCTCAGGTGGCAGTCGCTCAGTTGGGCGCTCTGGTAATCGCGCTGGGGGGCCTGATATACGTCGCAGTGATGGCACGGACCCTGAGCTATGCCTATCGCTCCTCTGTTCCTGCCGCTGCTAGTGACCCATTCCGTATCCTTTCCGGTAGCTCGTAGAAACGTGGTTCTCTAAGAGAGGGCTCCTCATTGAGCAAAAAGCCCACACGCTTCGACGCATTGCGACGTCATCGCTTTACCCCTAACAGCCTTCAGCCTTCAGCCTATCTACCTTAACGGTGTGGTGTCCATGGAAAAAGGATTTGACAACCTTCCGCCCGCTATCTATCATACCCTAACGTCGTGAGAGGGGCTGAGGAGGCGCTCTAATCTGAAACGAGGGGTGGTGCATGGATCGCGGAACCTTGGAAGGGCAGATGTGTGTACTAAGAGGGAAGGGGACCGATGACCAAAGCTGACATAGCTTCAATCGTCGCTGAAAAAGGCCTCGCCAAGAAGCAGGCGATGGAAGCAGTGGAGGCGACCCTCAGCATTCTGAAGGACGCTCTCATGAAAGAGGAGAAGATCCAGCTCGTCGGGTTTGGCTCTTTTCAGGTCAGGGCCAAGCGGGCGAGGAAAGGCCGGAACCCTCAGACCGGAGAGCCGATTACGATCTCGGCTCGTAAGGTACTGAAGTTCAAGCCTGGAAAGGCCTTGCATCAGGCCGTAAATGATATCGGTGAGTAGCTGTTAAGTTAACGGAAGAGGGAAGGCTGTGCCTGGTGCACGGACGAGGTTGGCCAGATCGAGGCCGCGAGCCTCACAAAGACTTCTTCCAGGTCTTGATGGCGGCTTCGAGATCCCCGAGAAGTTGTACTTTAAGATCGGACAGGTCGCTGAGCTGACCGGCGTTCAATCCTATATCCTCCGCTACTGGGAGACGCAGTTTACAATGCTGCGGCCAACCAAAAGTCCAAGCGGGCAACGACTGTATAGGCGTAATGACGTCGCGGTTGTACTTCAGATCAAGGAGTTGCTTTACCGGAAGCGATTCACCATTGCGGGCGCCAGGCGCCATTTATCAACAGAGCAGGGGCTGTCTCAGCCGACCCTGTTAGACTCTGTGCGACTGGTGAGAGAAGAACTGAAGAATATCTCCTCGTTATTACGCAGACATTCCCCCTGACGTGAAGGTCTTGAATCATCGGGGCGTAGCGCAGTCTGGTAGCGCACTGGTCTGGGGGGCCAGGGGTCGTTGGTTCAAATCCAATCGCCCCGACCAAATACATGTGGTAACTGCTCAGGTAGATAGACTGTAGGCTTTTAGACTGTAGGAACGCACCAGGCGTTTCTGAATGCGACGCGACAATGATGGAGACCACAAAGGTTCTGAGCGCCTCGATTCGGTCCATGCGCAACGCCTAACAGCCTTCAGCCTACAGCCTAAACACCTGCGAGTTACAGGTTGTGAATGAACATTCTGATCTCCAATGATGATGGTATTCATGCGCGCGGACTTCGTACGCTTGCGGACGCTCTGTCCAGCCTCGGTGAGGTGTGGGTGGTGGCGCCTGATCGTGAACAGAGTGCGTCCAGCCACGCCCTTACGCTCAATCGACCTCTGCGGGTGACCAAGGTTGCGCCAACGTGGTTCGCCGTCGACGGCACGCCTACCGATTGTGTCGCCCTGGCCCTCATGGGCATGATCAAACGAAAGTTCGACCTGGTTGCGTCAGGCATCAACCTTGGTGGGAACATGGGCGATGATGTCACCTACTCCGGGACAGTGTCAGCCGCCTTCGAGGCGACGTTGCTGGGGTATCCGGCGTTTGCTGTTTCTGTTGTGGCTGACCGACGGGTCAATTTCACGGCAGCAGGACAGGCTGCTGTTGTGGTGGCTGAGCTGATCGCGAAACATGGTCTGCCGCGGAATACCATGCTGAACGTGAATGTCCCGAATTTGCGCCCCTCAGAGATTAAAGGGGTGGCGATCACGCAGCAGGGAAGGCGACACTATGGCGATATCATTGTAAGAAAGGTGGACCCCCGCGGGAAGGCCTATTACTGGATCGGAGGGAAAGCGCCCACGTGGGAGCCATCGGAAGCAAGCGATTATGCTGCGGTGACGGCAGGATCTATCTCGATCACGCCGCTTCACATAGATCTGACTAACCCTGGCGCTGTCGAAGATCTTCAAAGGTGGAAATTCCACTGGGACACACATGAAAAAGCAGGCAGGCATCAGCGGTCGGATCTCGGCTCCCAGCGAAAACCAGGCGCGGCGATCCGTCGAACTGCCCACGCCTCCTCCACAGCGGGTCGCCGCCACGTAACAGCGTGAAGTGGCTGTCAATTCAGGTGAATAACAGGTTTGTGATTCGATAATGGATTATCTGGTTGCCCGGCAGCGGATGGTGGCCGAGCAGCTAGTAAGACGTGGGATTACGCACCACAGGGTGCTGGAGGCAATGGCCAAGGTCCACAGACATCTGTTTGTGGAGGAAGCGTTCTGGGGGCGCGCCTACGGTAATTATCCCCTACCGATTGGTGAAAAGCAAACGATCTCCCAGCCGTTTACGGTGGCGCTCATGGCAGAGGCGCTTGAGCTGGAAGAGGATCAACGGGTGCTGGAGATCGGAACAGGGTCTGGATATCAGACAGCTATCCTGGTAGAATTGGGCGTGAAGGTGTATTCTATCGAGCGGAACCGAACGCTCGCGCTACGCGCGAGGCGCCGTCTTGAGTCATTCGGGTATGACGACGTGTGGATTCGGGTTGCGGATGGTTCTGTCGGCTGGAAGGAGAAGGCGCCCTTTGATGCCATTGTTGTGAGCGCGGGCGCTCCGCAAATCCCGACGTCTCTGATCGAACAGCTTGCTGAAAATGGGCGTCTCGTGGTGCCGGTTGGTCAACTGCGGAACCAGGTTCTCAAGAAAGGCACCAGGAACGGGGCGAGCATACACTGGACTGATCTTGGAGATTGTGCATTTGTCAAATTGATAGGCGAGCAGGGATGGGACGGTTGATGTCGGGGCGTAGCGCAGCCTGGTAGCGCACTTGCTTCGGGAGCAAGGGGTCGTTGGTTCAAATCCAATCGCCCCGACCAATACCTTCTCCTCCTGGTTAAGCGATCAGCTCGCAAGGGACAGCAGAGATGCCAATTGAAGCGCTGAAGCAGAAGATACGGGATATTCCGGATTTCCCAAAAAAGGGAATTATCTTCAAAGACATTACGCCGTTGCTCGCAGACGGCAAGGCCTTTCGTACGGCGATCGACCAGATTGCGGAGCGGTTTCACGACCAGCAAATCGATCTGGTGGTTGGGGTAGAGGCGAGGGGGTTTATTATCGCTGCCGCGCTGGCCTATAGTCTTCATGCGGGCACAACACTGATCCGAAAGCCTGGAA
>JANGEZ010000093.1:0-16530 GCA_031838355.1 Candidatus Methylomirabilis sp. bin48
CCGAACGGGTCGCTTGACCAGATTGCCGGCGTTTGCAACGAGCGTCGCAATGTCCTTGGCTTAATGCCTCATCCGGAGCGGGCCGCCGAGTCGATCCTGGGTTCTGAGGATGGTTGCCTGATGTTTGCGTCGATCCTTGACACCTTTGCCCGCATCTGAGGTTTCCGCTATGACCGTATCTGTCATTTCCCCGGATCTTGTAGAGTCGCACGGCCTGACGGTCGAGGAGTACGACAGAATCCTGGCGATTCTCGGTCGTGAACCGAACCTGGTTGAGCTGGGGATGTTCGGCGCGATGTGGTCGGAACACTGTAGCTATAAAAGTTCGCGCGTTTATCTGGCTACGCTTCCAACGGAGGGTCCGCGCGTCCTTCAGGGGCCAGGGGAGAACGCGGGTATCCTTGATATTGGGGATGGTCTTGCCCTTGTCTTCAAGATGGAAAGTCATAACCACCCGTCTTTCATCGAACCGTATCAGGGGGCTGCCACGGGTGTAGGAGGGATCATCCGAGATATCTTCACCATGGGCGCGAGACCGATCGCGCTGTGTGATTCGCTCCGTTTTGGTCCGTTGACCGACCCAAAGAACCGCCACCTGTTCTGTAGCGTAGTCGCTGGAATCGCAGGGTATGGGAATGCGGTAGGCGTGCCGACTGTAGGCGGAGAGGCCTGTTTCGCCGAGCCGTATAGCAGCAACCCGCTGGTGAATGTCATGTGCGTGGGGATTGCCAGAAAGGATCGGCTCTTTTTTGCCGGGGCCGGCGGGATCGGTAATCCGATTATCTATGTCGGCGCCAAGACCGGACGCGACGGCATCCATGGCGCTACGATGGCCTCTGACGTCTTCGACGAGGGGGCTGAAGCGCGGCGGCCGACCGTCCAGGTCGGTGACCCGTTTCGTGAAAAGCTGCTGATTGAGGCCTGTCTTGAGCTGATGGAGGGCGACGATCTGGTAGCGGTTCAGGATATGGGGGCTGCGGGGTTGACCTGCGCGACGGCCGAAATGGCCTGTCGCGGCGGCACCGGGATCGAGATGGACCTCGCCCGTGTCCCCCGGCGAGAGCTGGAGATGACCCCTTATGAGCTGATGCTCTCAGAGTCACAGGAGCGGATGCTCGTTGTAGCGAAAAAAGGAAGCGAGGATCGGGTTAGAGCGGTATTCGAAAAGTGGGACCTCGACGCGGCGGTGATCGGGCGGGTTACCGAAGGGGGGCTATTGCGGGTCCTGGATCATGGAAGGCTGATTGCAGAGATTCCGGCTAGCGCCCTAGCATCTGAGGCGCCCGTCTATCACCGGCCGATAGCTCGTCCAGAGGAGGCCGATGAGCGGCGACGACTCGACCTGGACAATATTCCATTGCCTGACGACTATGCGGCGGTGCTGCTAGAACTGTTGCAGTCGCCGAACCTCTGTTGTAAGGAACGGATCTGGGAGCGATATGACCACATGCTGTTCCTGGGTACGATCGTCGGGCCAGGATCGGATGCCGTGGTCCTGCGGCTACCCGGGGGCAGACGCGCCATTGCGCTCTCTACCGACGGTAATAGCCGCTACTGTGCCCTCGATCCGTATCGGGGGGCGATGATCGCCGTGGCTGAGGCGGCCAGGAACGTCGTCTGCGCTGGTGGAGAGCCGCTCGCCATCACCAACTGCCTGAACTTCGGCAGCCCGGAGCGCGCCGAGATCATGTGGCAGTTCGTCGAGGCGGTCAAGGGGATTGGCGAAGCCTGCCGGGCCTTACAGACCCCAGTCACCGGCGGCAACGTAAGCCTCTATAATGAGACATCGGGAAACGCGATATTCCCTACGCCCATAATAGGGGTGGTCGGTCTCCTGGATGATGTTGCCTATGCTACAGGCCAGTGGTTCAAGAGCGAAGGGGATCTGGTGGCGCTCTTGGGGGAGACGCATGAAGAACTGGGAGCAAGCGAATATCTCGTGACCCGGTTCGGCCTCGTACAGGGTGAGCCGCCGTCACTTGACCTGGCCAGGGAGCGAAACGTTCAACGCGCCTGTCTTGAGGCGATTCGCAGTGGGGTAATCCGCTCGGCGCACGACTGCTCGGACGGGGGTCTGGCCGTCGCGCTGGCAGAGGCGTGCCTGGGAGGCCCAGGGACGCCGATCGGTGTCGATGTGAGGCTCAGCGAAACGATTCGCCCCGATGCCTTGCTCTTCGGGGAATCGCAATCCCGGATCATCGTATCCATGAAGGAGTCTGACTGGCCGAACCTGCAAGCCATTGCGGTAGCGCATCAGGTTCCCGTGGCGCGTCTAGGAACCGTCGGGGGGAAGAGGTTGACGATTCGCGGGTCGACATTTGTACTCGATCTTCCCATTGCTGAAGTTGAGCAGCTCTGGAGAAGCGGATTAGCGTCATCCATGGGTGCGTGAGGCGGGAGGCGTGTGATGCAATCGATCCAGATCGGGATCTTAGGGTGTGGGACGGTAGGATCCGGGGTCGTGAAGCTGATTCAGGAAAACGGGGATCTCCTGCAGCAGCGGCTCGGCGGAAGGGTTGTGATCCGCCGGATCGCCGATGTCGATGTCCATCGAAGGCGAAACGTAGAGGTGGACCCGACGCTACTGACTACGGATGCGACGGCCGTGCTGGAGGATCCCGAGATCGACATTATCGTCGAGCTGATCGGGGGCTGTGATGTTGCGCTCAGATTTTGCCGGGAGGCGCTCAACCGGAAGAAGCATCTGGTGACAGCCAACAAGGCGCTTCTGGCCACTCATGGGCTCGAACTGTATCGGACCGCTGCGGCGCAACGAGTATCGATCGGGTTTGAGGCCAGCGTCTGCGGTGGCATTCCTCTGATCCGGGCGATGAAAGATGGGTTAGTGGCCGATCGGGTCCGCTCGATCATCGGAATTGTGAACGGTACCTGTAATTACATCCTCACAACGATGACGGAAAGTAAGCGGCCCTTCGCCGAGGTGCTGGCCGAGGCTCAAGCTCACGGCTATGCCGAGGCCAATCCCTCCTTTGATGTGGACGGGATCGACTCCGCCCACAAGCTCCAGATCCTGGCGACGCTGGCGTTCGGAGCCTATGTCCCCTTCGACCGGATTCACGTCGAGGGGATCAGACAGATCGATGCCTCCGACATCGAATACGCCCGCGAGCTGGGATATCGGATTAAGCTCCTGGCTATTGCCAAGCAGCGTAATGGCGAGCTGGAGGCCAGAGTGCATCCGGCACTCATTCCGGAAGATGATCTGCTGGCCGCGGTCGGCGGTGTCCATAACGCTGTCACCGTCGTCGGCGACGCGGTGGGCTCCCTGATGTTCTACGGGCGAGGAGCGGGCCAGATGCCGACCGCCTCAGCGGTCGTCAGCGACATCGCGGAGATCGCCAGGGGCCTGCTGCACGATCCAACCGCGAGGGGTGTTCCGCCTCCACCGATCTCCGACGCGGAGGCCAAGATTAAGGATATGGCGGCCGTTCGCTCCTGCTACTATCTCAGGATCATGGCGATAGACAAGCCAGGGGTCCTCTCGAGGGTTACCGGGATCCTGGGTAGCAACAACATCAGCATCGTATCCGTCATCCAAAAAGGACGTGAGGAGCAGAGCGCCGTGCCGATCGTCATGATGACCCATGAGGCGGTGGAGGGCGATATGCAACGGTCGCTTCTGGCCATCGATCAACTCGATGTGGTAGATCGGCCGACCATGTGCCTCAGGGTCGAGAGAGCCACCGATTGAGCCCGTCATGAGGACAATGAGCTGGAAAGGGATTATTGATCGGTACAGGGCGTTTCTGCCCGTCACCGATCGGACGCCGATCGTCACCCTGAATGAGGGGAATACACCGCTCGTACGCGCCGAACGGCTCCAATCTGCGCTTGGGATTGAGGCGGAGGTGTATTTGAAGTACGAGGGGCTCAACCCGACAGGCTCCTTCAAGGACAGGGGGATGACCCTCGCCATCAGTAAGGCGGCGGAGGAGGGGGCGAGGGCCGTCATCTGCGCCTCGACCGGGAATACCTCGGCCTCCGCATCGGCATACGCGGCTCGGGCAGGACTGCGTGCCTATGTGCTGATCCCGGAGGGGAAGATCGCGCTGGGTAAGCTTGCTCAGGCGATGATCCATGGCGCGCAGGTGCTGCAGATCGAGGGCAACTTTGATCAAGCTCTACAGATCGTGAGGCAGATCGCTGCAGATCAGCCCATCGTACTGGTCAACTCGGTTAACCCGTACCGGATCGAGGGTCAGAAGAGTGGCGCCTTTGAGATCTGCGACTGGCTCGGCCGAAGCCCGGACTACCATTTTATTCCGGTCGGTAATGCGGGCAATATTACTGCGTACTGGAAGGGGTACCAGGAATATTACAAGGCCGGACAGATCAACTCACTGCCGAAGATGATGGGATGGCAGGCGGAAGGCGCAGCGCCTATCGTCCTGGGGAAGGTGGTCGAGCAGCCCGAGACCGTTGCGACGGCCATCCGGATCGGTAATCCCGCAAGCTGGCATGGGGCGGTGACTGCTGCTGCCGAGTCCGGCGGGCGGATTGCTATGGTCTCTGATAGTGAGATCATCGACGCCTATCGTCTTCTAGCCCGGACCGAAGGGGTCTTCTGTGAATTGGCGTCGGCCGCTTCTGTGGCCGGGCTCATCAAATTTTGCCAATCGAATCGCTTGCCGGAGGATGCGGTCGTGGTGTGCGTACTCACCGGGCACGGCCTGAAAGAACCCGATGCCGCTATCCGCCTTTCACAGCAGCCAGTTACAGTGAAGGCCGATCCCGAGGCTATCCTGAAGCTCCTGTCGCTCTAGTTGGGTTGGCGGTTTTCGTTTGACAGCCTGGACCGCCGACGCTATAGTCTTTTACTCACGCGGGAATAGCTCAGTGGTAGAGCATCGCCTTGCCAAGGCGAGGGTCGCGGGTTCGAATCCCGTTTCCCGCTCCAATCTTGCGACCCACGAAACCGTTATCGAGTAGATACATGATGTAGTCACGCATGTTGTCCAAGGCCGTGCCCACCCATTTTCTTACCGACTCAATTGCTGAATCACGTCATTATTGTCTATCTCATGGCGGCGTAGCCAAGTGGCTAAGGCAGAGGTCTGCAAAACCTTTATTCGGCGGTTCGAGTCCGCCCGCCGCCTCCACCCAATTCGAATCAGGACTATCGAGAAGGGGAAGGCGTGACTCACGCCAGAATGGTCGAAGGTCCAACTACTGCTTCGAAGCGGGCCATAGTACACGAAAGGATGCTGCCGGGGTGGCGGAACTGGCAGACGCACGGGACTTAAAATCCTGCGGGCTTCGGCCTATGCGGGTTCAATTCCCGCCCCCGGCACCAATCTTTCTCAGTGCTTAGCGACTCCTACCGTGATAGCCCCACCGGCTTCAAATTCCTCGTGAGATTCGTCAGTATCTCCCGGACGCGCGGGTACATTGGGAGCCGCAGGGCCTCTCGGGACTTACTCTCGGGGGATCGCGTAGACTTCGGCTTCCAGGTCGATATCGTGCTACCGCAAGCCAACCAGATTGCTGGCTCGAAGTCCAGTGAGCAGTCCTACCTCGACCAAGAGCCGCCACTTCTCCAGGAGGGTCTGGAGCAATAGGCGGAGTTCCTCCTCCTCGGCGAGGGAATGTCTGAAGGCTGCCGCTAGATAGAGGCCGGAAGGGTCGTTCTGAGAGGCGTGAGAGAGACGGCTACTGGCTACATCTTAGAGCGCAGTCAGGATGCCGTTCACCTACGCAAGATCCGGAAGAGCCCTTTACTCTAATCGGTTGAAAAGGTTGTGAGCGCCTACTGGGGGCATTTCATAAAGAATGGGCTAGGCGAAATCGCCTAGCCCAGTGAATTGCGTAGTTGCGGGGGCAGGATTTGAACCTGCGACCTTTGGGTTATGAGCCCAACGAGCTACCAGACTGCTCCACCCCGCGAAGACATCTTAGGCAAGATGGCCAGCAGTGTCAAGTTTTTTCTCGGCGCTTGCGGTGGCTAATAAGCCACAGGCGGCCGAGATGTCCATGCCGCGGCTCTCGCGGATGGTGGTCAGGAGACCGGCTGCCTTCAGGATACGTTGGAAGGTCTCGACGCGCTCCCGCGAAGGTCGGTGAAACGGGATGGCAGGGGCCTCATTCAAAGGCAGGAGGTTAATCTTGCACCGAAGGCCGCGCAGCAGCTTTACCAACTCACGGGCGTCCTCCGGCCGGTCGTTCACCCCATCGATGAGCACGTACTCAAAGGTGAGACGGCGGCGAGACGGAAGCGGATACGCCCTGAGCGTCGCCATCAACACCTTGAGCGGGTAGCGGCGGTTGATCGGGACCAGACGGTCGCGAAGCTCATCGGTGGCCGCGTGGAGCGACACGGCCAAGTTCACCGGAAGTCCACTTTGGCCGAGTCGTACAATCTCCGGGACCAGGCCGACAGTGGAGAGGGCGATCCGACGCGGAGGGTACGCAAGGCCCAGGGGGTGCGCCAGGATCGTGAGCGCCTTCACGGTAGCGTCGTAATTGTGGAGCGGCTCCCCCATCCCCATCAACACCAGATTTCCGATTCGCTCTCCTGGCTGAAGATCTCGCTGGAGCGCGAGCACCTGATCGACGATCTCAGCCGTCTGCAAGTGCCGGACAAAACCCATTGTTCCAGTCAGGCAAAAGGCGCAGGCGAGGGCACAACCTACCTGGGTGGAGAGGCACGCGGTCATCCGCCCCTCATCAGGGATCAGCACCGTCTCGATCTGTCGCCCGTCCGCGCAGCCAAACAGGTATTTCCGCGTACCATCCTGGGAGACCTCTCTGCTGAGAGGCGCAAGGGCGCCAATGCTCGCCCGCTCGGCCAGCCTCGCGCGTAACGCGATCGGCAGATCGGTCATCTCCGCGAACGTAGTTGCGCCGCGCCCGTAGATCCAGTGGAAGAGCTGGTGGCCACGGTAGACTGGCTCGCCGTGGTCGGTAACAAAACGCTCCAGCTCCTCAAGGCTCAGCCCTTTGAGGTCAATTTTGTTGGGCACTTTCTCACTCAATGGATAGGAAAGAGGTGCGCCGAGGCTATTGGCTAAGCTGTTTGATCTGACGCATCGCCTCGGCCGCCATCTCGCTCGTCTGGCTCAGTTCCACCACCTTCTGAAAAGCCTGCCTGGCCCGGTCTTTCTCACCAGCCGACAGATGGGCAAAGCCCAGGCTCTGATATGCAGTGGCGAGATCGGGCGCCTGTTTTATGGCCAGTGTCAGTTCGGCGATCGCCAGCTCCAACCGTCCTTGCACCAGGTAGACGTGCCCCAGCCGATTATGGGCCTCAGCGAAATCGGGGGCTACGTCCAGAGCACGCTTGAACTCCACAACCGCGTCGGCAGCCCGACCCTGGATGCCGTAGATATTCCCCAGATTCAGGTGCGCCTGCTCGGGGGTCAGATAGGCAGGATTTGACAGCGCCTGTCTGAAGGCCTTGCTGGCCTGATCGTACTCCGCCCGCTGGACGTAAGCCGAACCGAGATTATTGTAGGCATCTGAGAATTTCGGATCGAGCTCGACAGCCCGTTGCAAGGAGGCAATGGCCAGATCGGTCCGATGCTCGACCAGATAGGCGAGTCCCAAGGCGTTGTGATAGGCCGGATTGTCTGAAGAGTCGCCGATTGCCTGACTAAACTCCGCGATGGCCTGCTTAGCGTTACCACTGGCCAGGCTCGCGACTCCAATATTATAATGGCTGTCAGCCTTTTCCCGCTCCGCCGCGATCTGCTCCGTGGCGCAGGCAGCGAGAAAATAGCCCAGCAGAACGATGGCGACCGGACCACGCATTACCCCGCTCTCCTGAGCTGATACCGCCTCACCATCGCGCTGTGCTCCCGCAGCGTATTCGAGAAGGCATGCGTCCCGTCATTTTTTGATACGAAGTACAGATATCGGGAGGAGGCGGGATGAAGGGCGGCCATGATAGAGGCACGTCCAGGGCTTGCGATCGGACCTGGCGGCAGGCCCCGGTGAAGATACGTATTGTACGGGGAGGGCGTCTGCAGGTTCGCTCTAGTGAGCTTACCGCTAAACCGCGAGAGGCTGTAGAGCACCGTAGGATCGGATTGCAGCGGCATCCCCAACCGTAGCCTATTATGGAACACCGCTGAGATGATCGGCCGTTCTTCTTCCGCCATCGCTTCCCGTTCGATCAGGGAAGCGATGGTCACCACCTCTGCAACTGACATCTTCATCTCCATGGCGCGCGCCCGTTCCGCAGGACCGAATACCTCAGAAAATCGCTGAACCATCCGCCCGATAATCGCCTCATCGCTCAGCCCCTTGACGAGGCGATAGGTATCGGGGAACAGATACCCTTCGAGCGACTCACCATCCACTCTGTACTGCGCCAGCAACTGACGGTCCCGCAGGAGACCCATAAACCGATCCTGATCGACCAGCCCCTTCTCCTGAAGCGCCTCGGCAATCTGTCGGGCGGCGAACCCCTCTGGAATCGTTACCTGATGGACGGACCCTTTCCCCTGCTCGAGCCGGCGGACAACCTCAAGCAGGTTGAGGCCGGGGGTAAACTCATACTCTCCAGCAAGCAGGCGTCGTTGCGTGCCACGGGCGACAGCTACAGCCAGAAAGGCGACACGACTACGGATCACACGCGCCTCTTTCAGCGTCCTCGCGATATCGAAGGCTCCCGTCTGCGGCCTGATGATAACGGCCCGTGCGGCCTTGTTTGTGGACGGTGCCGGCCCGCCCAGGACGTACCACAAGACACCCCCTCCCACCAGGAGACCGAGGCAGACGGCAAGAGCCCGCGGTAGCGGAGGCGAGGAGAGTGTTACGCTCACGAGGAGCGCTCCCGCTGACGATGGTAACGATCGAGGAAGCCCTGCAGGATAAGCACGGCGGCCATCTGATCGACGTGCCGCTTCCGCTTGGCCCGCGACAGATCGGCCTCGATCAGCAAGCGCTCTGCCGCCCTACTGGTCAGCCGCTCGTCCCACATCGTAACCTTTGCAGCCCCACCTTCCCCCAGTCGCCTGGCAAACGCCAGGGCCGCCTCGGCCGCAGGGCCGATGGAGCCGTTCATGTTCTTTGGCAGGCCGACGACCACCTCGAGTACACCATGCTGGTCAATCAGCCCTTGAATGACGCTGAGGGCCTCCTGCTCTGAAGAGGGTTCGAGTGAGGGCAGAGGCTGGGCCGTGATCCCCAACTCATCACTTACGGCCACCCCGATCCGCCGCGTCCCAAAATCGATCCCCAAGTATCGCGTCACTGCTCGCTGACTCTCCCCTTGACCTCTCAGAAAAACCAGTCACAATGATCGGCATGCCGCAGACAGTAACCGGACGTCGGCTCATCTCCCTCTACCGGCATCTCTTCCGACATTTTGGACCACAGCGATGGTGGCCGGCCCGCTCTCGGTTTGAGGTCATCGTCGGCGCCATCCTAACCCAGAACACAGCCTGGGCCAACGTTGAGCGAGCCATCGCCGCGATGCGGGGTGCACGACTGCTCAACCCCCGTGGGATCGATGCCGCCCCACAGGAGCAACTCGCCCAGCTCATCCGCTCATCAGGGTATTATAACATGAAGGCCAAACGCCTGAAACAGTTCACGCAGTTCTTGCTGACGCGTTACGGCGGGAGCGTGCAGCGGATGTGTCGAACGGAGTTGCAGAGATTGCGGCCAGAGCTGCTGGGGATTTCAGGGATTGGCGAGGAGACGGCCGACTCGATCCTGCTGTACGCGGGAGGCCGACCGATCTTTGTCGTGGACGCCTACACCCGTCGGGTGCTGGAGCGGCACGGACTGAGTGCGGAGAAAACTCCCTATGGTGAGATCCAGCGTCTCTTTACGACACACCTGCCGGCTAACCCGACGCTCTTCAACGAGTATCACGCCCTGCTGGTGGCCGTCGGCAAGACCTACTGCCGGAAAACGCCGTACTGCGGCATTTGCCCTCTCCGTTACGACCTGCCGAAGGGATCACCGCTTCTGCCGTAACCAAAGCAGGTTATAGCCTTCTATGAAGGCATTCACCGAGGCGACGATAATGTCTGGGGAGGTCCCGTTGGCGACTACCCGGTTGCCTTCGGCGTCCTTCATGACAATGGTGGTCTCGACTGAGGCAGCGGTCCCGGGCGAGTTGATCTGCACATTATAGTCGATTAGCTCAAAGAAGAGCTTACCGCGGGTCAAGGCGGCTTGTTTCAGGGCATTGATCACTGCATCCACCGGCCCGACACCCACGGCGGTCGCCTCGACCTTCTCCCCATCGAACAGGATCCACACGGCCGCCTCCGCCTGGCCATGGAGCGACGTCGAGACCCTGAAATCCTCTACCGTGAGGACGAGCTCGTGGACCGAAAGCCCCTTGAGAACATTCTCCACGATATACTGAAGGTCAGCTTTGGTGATCGGCTTTCCCTTCTTCACAAACTCCTCGATCAGAGACCGCACCTTGCCCCCGTACTCCACAGTGAGCTTCACCCCGAACTCCTGCCGCACCTTCGTGACGACCTCGGCCGACGACGGGACTTGCTCAAACAGGTTCTTATCACCGTTCTTAGCCCCGGCGGCCCGGATATCGTAGAGCCGCAGCTTCAGGAACTTCTCGACCTCCTGCATTGAGGGATCGATAGTGGCCGGGGACGGGAGAATTCGCAGCGCTGCCCGAGGATCCTTGAGCCCGTTGCCTGTCGCGAGGCAGACCACTACCTCGTCCGCCCTCACGCGTCCGCTGGTAAGCAGCAGCGCGAGCGCCCCGACTGGGAGCGCCCCGGACGGCTCCACGAAGATCGACTCCTGTCGAGCGAGCTGCTGCTGGGCCTGCAGGATTTCGCCATCGCTGAGCGACAGGGCACACCCACCCGATTCGCGGAGTGCCGCAAGCGCCTTCAGTCCGTCCAGTGGATCGCCTGCGATCAGCGCCGAGGCAACCGACTCCGGTTTGTTTACCGGCACAATGTCATCGCTTCCCTGATTAAACGCGGCCACGATCGGCTGACAGCCGACTGGCTGGACGCCGATCATCCGCGGCAGAGACGAGATCAAGCCCAGTTCATGAAACTCTTTGAACCCCTTCCAGAGGGCGGCGATGTTTGTGCCGCAACCCATGGGGACAATGACGACGCTGGGGGCCTGCCAGTCCAATTGCTCCACAATTTCGAACGCCTGCGACTTCTGGCCTTCGATGCGGAAGGCGTAATCGCCCGCCAGATAAAACTTATAGCGCTGGCTCATCTGCTCGGCGATGGAGGCCGCGTCGTTATACGTCCCTCGGATCTGGAGGACCCGGGCTCCATAGGAGAGGGCCTGGGCCATCTTTCCGATCGGGGTTCCCTCCGGCACCGCCACATAGCACGGCAGCCCGGCGATCGAGGCGTAGGCAGCGACGGAACCGGCCATGTTTCCGGTGGACGCCACGCAGATCGCCTTGGCGCCTTGCTCTTTGGCCTTGGTGATCTCCACGAGCGTCCCTCTATCCTTGAAGACACCGGTCGGATTCAACCCTTCGTTCTTGATGTAGAGCTGCTTGATCCCCAACTCTTCCGCCAGCCGATGGCACCGGTACAGCGGCGTCCCGCCCTCATCAAGAGAGACCACCAGATCGAGGTTGAGAATGGGATAGAAATCGAGATATTTAAGTGCCTTGATCGGAGAGGTCTTGAGTGAGTATCGATTCAGACGAGCCCTGATATAGGTATAGTCATAGCGTACGCCGAGCGGCTTGCCGCAACTGACGCAACGCGTACTACTCTCCTGCTCGGTGCAGGTCTTGCCGCACACAATGCAGTACAGCTCGTAAAACCTAGCCTCTTTACGCCGTCCCCTCGTAGCCATCGATCCTCCTCGATCCTTAGTGCAAACGCAAGACCGGCGCGATCTTATCGGGGGTTACCCGAAAGTGTCAAGAGTTTTCCAGGGACAAGAACCGTGCCATTACTTGTACCCGGCTTCTTCCAATTCATCTTCAGAGAGGCCGAAATGGTGACCGATCTCGTGCAACAGGGTCGTGCGGATCTGTTCTTGAATCTCTTGCTTGGTCCGGCAGCCTTCCTCAATCGATCGCTGGTACAGGGTGATCTTGTCGGGTAAGACCATTCCGTAGGAACTGCTCCGTTTGGTAAGCGGGATGCCGGAGTAGAGGCCGAAGAGGGTCTCCGTAGGATCGATTTCGGCCACTGCCAACTCCTCGTGCGTGGGCTGATCCCTCACCACGACCTCGACGTTCGTGAGGCGATCCATGACAAGCGACGGAAGGGACGCGATCGCTTGAGAGACCAGTTGACGGAACTCCTGGCGGCTCAGAACCATTCGTTGCTTCGCCGCGCTCATAATAGCCGATCCCTTCAGTGAAGGTAGCTAGTCAGGTAGATAGGCTGAAGGCTGAAGGCTTTTAGGGGGACGCGGAGAGCACGCAACGCTTCAGACCTCGGAGTTGGTTGATGACGTCGCAATGCGTCAGAGCAGGCGTGGACTTGTAGGCCAATGAGGAGTCCTCTCTGATAGAACCAGAGGTCGTCGACACCGAAAAGGTCTTGAACGGCGTGATGCGTGCCTTGCGAGATCATGTATAGCCTTCAGCCTTCAGTCTAAATGCCTAAGTAGTTCGTTTACGGCCGCCGGTAAACAGCACCACCATACCGAGGCCTGCGACGAACCCCCCGATGTGGGCGAACCAGGCGACGCCCCCAACCTGAACGCCCAGTGTTCCCACGCCGTTCAGTACCTGGACGAGGATCCAGAACCCCAGGACAATCAACGCCGGGACTTCGATGAGCCGGTAGAAAAAGCCAAGCGGTATAAGGGTGAGGACGCGGGCATGGGGAAAAAGGAAGAGATAGGCTCCCAGCACGCCCGAGATCGCTCCGCTGGCCCCGACCATTGGGATCTTTGAAGCGGGATCAGTCCAGATTTGGGCAGCCGCAGCCGCTAGTCCAGAGAGCAGATAAAAGACCAGGAACTTGAGCCGTCCAATCCGATCTTCTACGTTATCGCCGAAGATCCAGAGGTAGAGCATGTTGCCGCCAAGGTGGAATAGGCCCCCATGCACGAACATGGAGGTGAAGACGGTAGCGTAGAGCGGAACGGGGTGCGGCACCAGCAGATCGCCACCGCTGATCTCCAGCGGGATGAGACCATACAGGTGGAGAAACAGTACCGCCTCCTGTGGTGGCAGCATCAACTGACTCACGTAGACAAGGATGTTCGCGGCGATGAGCCCAGCCGTAACGACGGGGGTACGATGGGAGGGGATGTTATCTCTGAGTGGGATCATAGTAGTTCAAGGTTCAGAGTTCAAGGTTCGAGGTTCATAGAGAAAATACGATCTGCGTTCTACGTACTATGCCCGGCGTTATAAGGAGATCTGAATCTGCAAACACGATGAACTTTGAACCCTGAACTGTGAACTATTACCAGTTCTGGGCGCCTCCCTTTCCAGTCAACGGCACGAAGCGTACGGGCGCAATCGAGCGGACCATGAATTGCCCGCCACGCTTCTCCCCGAGGATCAGGTCCTGCGTTTCCCTTGCAATCCCTACCGGGATTGCTATTCGCCCTCCCTCGCGTAGCTGCTCGATCAGCGGGAGCGGGATCTGCGGAGCGCCGGCAGCGACCACGATTCCGTCAAAGGGAGCAACCTCGGGCCATCCCTCGTATCCATCCCCATGTCGGACGTGTACATTGCGGTAGCCGAGATCCTCAAGGCGGGCGCAGGCTTCTTCCGTAAGTGATGGGATGATCTCGACGGTATAGACCTCGGCCGCCAGCTCGGCCAGGATAGCGGCCTGATAGCCCGAACCGGTCCCAACCTCAAGGACTCGATGCGACGGTTGTACCCGGAGGAGCTGGATCATGAGCGCAACAATGTAAGGCTGGGAAATGGTCTGTCCGGCACCGATAGAGAGAGGACGGTCTTCGTAGGCGAAACATTCCATGGCCGGCTCTACGAACAGGTGGCGTGGGACCCTCCCCATTGCTGCGAGAACCGGCTCATCGACGATATCTCGGGCCCTGAGCTGCTGCTCTACCATCCGCCATCGCGCTGCCTCCGCACTTTCATATTGGTCGGCCATTACATCCCCCTGAAACGATCAGACTGAAGAGCTACGCAAGGGCGAGGCAGCCATGTCAGGCTTCACGATTTCTCATCACGCGACTGCCAGGCAAAGAGGCGTAGGCCACACTTGGTAAAAACAAAAGCCCCGATCTCCGGTGAAAGGTCAGGGCTTATCGATCCAACCGCAATCTCTTTTCAAGCGAAATATCCCACCCCTCTCGTGATGGTGGGTTGCTGGTAGATGAGGAGATCTAATTCAAGTAATCTTTCAGATGCCTGGATTTGGCCATGACGCGTAATTTCTGCTTGGCATGCTCCTCTATCTGTCGGATCCGCTCCCGCGAGAGCGTAAGTCGCTTGCCAACCTCTTTGAGAGTCATCGCATCTTCCTCCCCCAACCCGAAGCGCAGCTCCACAATGAGTCGCTCTCTGGAGGTGAGGCTGCCAAGCATCCGCTCCACCTCTTCACGGAACGACCTCCGGATCAGGTCATAGTCAGCAGGAGGGAGCTGTTTCGATGCATATAACTCTCTTCCAATCCGTTGTTCAAGGCCGATTTCATCGCTGAAAAATGCTACCTGCCCAGCCCGGTGCAATGCCCCCTCCAGGGCGCTCGCGCTGAGGTCTAATTCCTTCGTCACCTCCGAGTCGGTAGGTTCAGCTTGCAACTGCTGGGAGAGATCGGCGCGGATGTCGTTCAGTTGCGATGCGAGGCGAGCCTTGCGGAGCGGAAGTCTCACAGCCCCTCCGCCTGCGGCCAAGGCCTGCATGATCGCTTGCCGGATCCACCAGACTGCATAGGTGATAAACTTAACGTTATACTCCGGAGAGTAGCGGCGCGCGGCTTCGAGCATGCCGATGTTACCTTCGTTAATCAGGTCTGATAGCGACAGACCGTACCCACGATAGCGGAGGGCTACCTTGACCACGAAACGGAGGTTGGCCTCCACCAGTTGCTTCAAGGCCCCCTCATCCCCACGTTGAGCCGCCTTTCCCAGGAGAAGCTCCTCCTCTTTCTTCAGGAGTGGAACTTGAGCAATCCGCTTCAGATAGGCACCTAGAGCGTCGTCGGAGACCCCTTTGTAAAAATCCGCAAATGATCTTTTCGCCATTGTGTCTCACCTGTGCGTCAAGTCAGTATCCATGCGCGTTATGAACAAGCCGGGCTACTATGTGGCTAGAGCCTAACACAGTGTTTTACGGATTGTCAAAGACAGTGGAGCGGTCGGAAGACTAGAACAACACCAGTAATGGAGGCGTTAGGGTAGGATCAAGTGGGGGATTCACCCCGATCGCTGGCATCTTTCCTGCCGACCATAACCTCGGCTCCTCGTCCTACGCCGAGGAGCCTGGACGCATCCCCCTGATTCACAAAGATCTCCAAATAGTCCGCGCTTCCAATGACGGCGCCAGGTGCGGCAGGGGCGACCTGGCCGTAGTAGGCAACAACCGGAACCTCCTGGCCGGCAATACGAACGAAGAATGCCATAGGGAAATCCCCGGACGCTAAATGTTCCAGGTCGGTGCGGGTAACGTTCGTCACCAGGTTACCGAACCGATCAACATGGAGGATTTCCCCCTTGACCCCAGAGGTCCCGGATAGTGCCGCGTGCGGGAGTGCGAGACGAACATAGTCAACGATCGGTTCTCCAATCTCGGCAGGCTTGGCCCCGAGCGACAGGTGACCTGCCACCGGCGCAAAGACGTCGCGGCCGTGAAAGGTGGCGCTGACCGGATGGAGGAAATACCGGGTAGCAGCGATGGTCCTGACGCCCGACGATCCGGCCTTCTCTGCGAGCAGGGCCAGGAGTCCGTTGTCCGGGCCAATGAACAGATGACCGTCGCAAGAAACCAGGATTGGGCGGCGAGGACCGCCGACCCCTGGGTCAATCACCGCGACGTGGATCGTGCCTTGAGGGAAGTAGCGATACGCAGTGATGAGAGCAAATGCCGCCTCGGAGGGCTCGTAGGTCTTACAATCATGGCACAGATCGACGATCACCGCATGGGGGTTGATGCTGAGGATCACCCCTTTCATTATGCCGACGAACGGGTCGCTCAACCCGAAGTCCGTCAGCAACGTGACGACCCGCTGCACCTGATCCCCCTTCTTACCCTCGGATCTTCATCAGGAGGCCGGTGGCCTCGGCAACGATCGTCCCGTCCTCCTGCTCGACCCAGGCCTTCATGTTGACCGTTCTGGTGCCCTGCTTCAGGATCTGCCCGTAGAAAATCAACCGCTCTCCGATGGCGGCTGGACGCCGAAGCGTGATCTGAAGCTTGGTGGTTACGGCCATGATCTGCCGCAAATAGGCGCAGTTGACCATCACCTCATCGAGAATAGTCGCAATAATACCCCCATGTAGGACGTCCTTCCAGCCCTGAAACCGCTGCGGTGGAGTAAACTCGGTTCGGATGCGATCATCACCGATCAGCTCGAAATCGAGGTGCAGCCCGGCTCCGTTCTGCTTGCCGCAGACAAAACACATATGATCGTCTTCGTAATCCACGGGTTCTTCCTGCGC
>JANGEZ010000094.1:0-3384 GCA_031838355.1 Candidatus Methylomirabilis sp. bin48
AGCGACACGCCGATGGTGATGGCGGAGTCCGCGACATTGAACGCAGGCCAGTGGTACTGGTAGTAGTGGACATCGATGAAGTCGATGACCATACCGATTCTCAACCGATCCACCAGGTTGCCAACGGCGCCCCCAAGGATCAGGCTCAACCCAAGTAAGGCAAGCGGATGATCGTCAACTCTGCGATGGCGATAGTACAGGATGAACCCGATGGCCAGGAGGGAGATGCCGATGAAGAAAGGGCCGCGGATCCATGCAGCTTGATCGGCCAGGAGGCCGAATGCTGCGCCGGGGTTCATGACATGGACGATCGCGAAGAGATCAGAGATGATAGGGATACTGTGGCCGAGAGGCATAGTGGCCTGGATCAACAGCTTTGAGACCTGATCGAGCAGGATGACCGTCAGAGCGACAGCATAGAACCGCATGGATTAGCGTGTGGTACAACCCCCCCCCGTGCCCCCCTTTTGCAAAGGGGGGGTGGGGGGATTTAGGATGCGGAGTGCGAGGCGCGTGGCGCATAAATCCTTGGTCATTTACCCTAACCCCTATACCCTATACCCTGTCTTTATACCCTATCTCTTCCAGGACGCCGGCGCAGTGGGCGCAGACATCCGGATAAGGGATAGATTGGCCCACGCTTCCGCTGTAGGTCCAACAGCGGGCGCACTTCTGTCCCTCTGCTCGCCCTACCCGCACCTCAACCCTTTTTCCGGCCTCCTCCGTCCCGGCCAGACTCCCTACGCTCACGGCCGAGACGATGAACAGCGTCGGCAGATCGGCTTCGTACTGGGTGAGGATCGGCAGTAAGGTGGGCTCGACCAGGAGGTCAACGCGTGCCTCCAGTGATGTCCCGATGAGCTTGGCTTTACGAGCGGCTTCGAGGGCTTTCAGCACCTCATCCCGAACTGACAGTAAGTCTTCCCAGCGGGCTTCAAGGCCTTCGTCCAGAGGACTGGACCGGATGGGCGGGAATTCGGCGAGATGCACACTTTCCGCTTCACCGCCCTGCTTGGGCATCACCTGCCACACCTCATCGGCCGTGAAGGAAAGAACCGGGGCCATGAGCCTGACGAGCGCGTCAAGGATCTGATACATCGAGGTTTGGGCCGCGCGCCGGGCGCGGGAGCGAGGGGCGGAGGTGTAGACCCGATCCTTCAGGACATCCAGGTAAAAGGCCGAAAGGTCCACTGCGCAGAAGTTATGCAGGCTATGGTAGAGGAGGTGAAATTCGCAGGTCTCGTAGGCCCGGCGCAAACGCTCAGTGAGTCGTTCCAGGCGATGTAGGATGAACCGATCGATCTCATCGAGTTCGTTGAGCGGCAGCGCATCGTGAGCAGGCTGGAAGTCGGACAGGTTCCCGAGCAGATAGCGACAGGTGTTCCGGATTCGGCGGTACCCTTCAGCCAGCCGCTTCAAGATCTCCTCGGAGATCCGGATATCGTCGCGGTAGTCCTCGGCCGCCACCCAGAGGCGAAGAATCTCGGCGCCGTATCGTTCAATCACCTCTTGTGGGGCCACGACGTTGCCGAGGGACTTGGACATCTTCTTGCCCTCGCCATCCACCACGAAGCCGTGGGTCAAAACCGCCCGATATGGCGCGCGTCCCCGGGTTCCGACTGCGGTGAGCAGCGAGCTGTGGAACCACCCCCGATGCTGGTCGCTCCCCTCGAGGTACATGTCGGCGGGCCATCGTTGGTCTGGCCGGACCTCGAGGACGGCCGCGTGGCTCACACCGGAATCGAACCAGACATCCAGGATGTCGCGTTCCTTTTCGAAGTCGGCCCTCCCACAGTTGGGACAGGCGGTCCCGGGCGGAAGCAAGTCCGCTGCCGCTTTCGTGTACCAGATGTCAGCTCCCGCACGTTCGATCATGGTCGCGACATGTTCCGCGAGTCGCTGGTCCGCCAGGATGTGGCTGCAATGGGTGCAGTAGAAGGCGACGATCGGGACCCCCCAGGCTCGTTGCCGCGAGATGCACCAGTCAGAGCGGTACGCGACCATATTGCTGATTCTGTCCTCGCCCCAGGAGGGGATCCATCGGACCTGCTTGATCTCCGCCAGGGCCTTGGCGCGGAGGCCGGTCTGCCCGCCGCCCTCTTCAGGGAGGACCACCGCGTCCATGGAGATGAACCACTGCTCAGTCGCCCGGAAGATCGTTGGTTTCTTGCACCGCCAGCAATGGGGATAGGAATGCGAGAGTTTCGCCTCCGACAGCAGGAGGCCTCGGCGCTGAAGCTCTGCAACAATCTTACCGTTCGCATCCCAGACGCTCAGGCCGCCGACAAGCGGCAGGTCCGCGACGAACCGCCCGGCAGCATCTACGGGATTATAGATGTCGAGGCCGTTCTTCAGGCCGGTCTCGTAATCCTCGACCCCGTGCCCCGGCGCCGTATGCACACACCCGGTGCCCTGGTCCATGGTGACATAGTCGGCCAGCACGACCTTCGAGTCTCGGTCGATCCAGGGGTGTCTGGCCATAAGCCCTTCCAGCGCACAGCCAGGCACCTCCTCGATAACCCGGCTCTCCGTCACTCCTGCGGCTGCAAGCGTATCCTCCAGCCGATCTTTGGCGACGATGAAGAATTCACCGGCTGTTTCGACGATTACGTAGGAGGCATCCGGATGTACGGCGATAGCCAGGTTCGCCGGCAGCGTCCACGGTGTCGTGGTCCAGATCACGACGAACGATCGTTTGCCCTGCAGTACCGGCAGGCGCTCCGCGGCACTCGGGTTGAGGGGAAACTTGACGTAGATAGACGGAGATGCATGATCGCCGTACTCGACCTCGGCCTCGGCCAGGGCCGTCCGGCAAGAGGCGCACCAGTGAACCGGCTTCTTTCCCTTGTAGGCCGCCCCCGTTCCGAACAACCTTCCCAACTCACGGACGATCGTCGCCTCGTACCTGTAATCCATGGTGAGATAGGGGTCTGACCAGTTGCCAAGGACCCCGAGGCGCCTGAACTCCTCCCGCTGAATGTCAACGAACTTGGCGGCATACTCACGACAGAGCTGTCGCTTTTCGACCAGCGACACCTCCGCCTTCTTGCTACCGAGATCTTTATCGACCTGGTGTTCGATCGGGAGCCCGTGGCAATCCCATCCCGGGACATAGGCAGCGTTGTAGCCGAACATCGACTTCGACTTGACGACGATGTCCTTCAAGATCTTGTTGAGCGCATGGCCGATGTGAATGTGGCCATTCGCGTAGGGGGGGCCGTCGTGGAGGATCCAGGCCTGCCGATCAGCTCGAACCTCACGGAGCCGGCCGTAGAGATCCAAGGCTTCCCATCGCGTGAGGATGGATGGCTCCAGCACAGGAAGATCCGCCTTCATCGGGAAGGCGGTTATAGGTAGGTTGAGCGTTTCTTTATAGTTCATCCC
>JANGEZ010000095.1:0-2204 GCA_031838355.1 Candidatus Methylomirabilis sp. bin48
CCGGGGTGTAGAGGCGCTCGACCGGGGTCATCGAGGCGGTGGTAAAGCGCGTGGCCCGCTCTGGCGCATTCATCAGGGCGGGCTTCAGCGTCTCGGCCTCCCACCGCGCCTTTTCTTGCTCGATCCGTTTCAGATCTTTCTGTTCGGACATCCTCGCACCCCAAGAGCAGGGTTTAGGGTTTAGGGGATAGGGTCTATAGGGTAAAGGATGGGGAACTCTAGCCCCTACACCCTCTACCCTAAACCCTATGTACTTACACTTTGCGCCATCAGCTCTGCTACGTCAAGCGGTCTGGTCCGCCCTATCGCATCCTTGACCTTCAGCGCGTCCTCGAACATGATCAGACAAAATGGACAGGCGCTCGCCAGGACCTGTGGCTGAAGGGCCAGCGCCTCTTCGGTCCGCTCCCAGCTCACGCGCTTGCCGATCTTCTCCTCAAACCACATCAACCCGCCCCCCGCACCGCAGCAGAAGCTGCCCTCCCGACATCGGCCCATCTCCTTGACCGTGAGATTAGGGATCGCACCAAGAACCTGCCTGGGTGGATCGTAGATACCGTTATGTCGTCCGAGATAGCAAGGGTCATGAAACGACACTACGCCATCTATCGGCTTCGTCGGCCGCAGGCGCCCCTCCTTCACCAGGTCGGCCAGCAACTGTGTGTGATGAACGACCTCGTAGCTACCTCCCAGCTTGGGGTATTCATTCTTGAGCGTATTGAAGCCGTGCGGGCAGGTCGTGACGATCTTCTTGATGCCGTAGCCGTTCAGCGTGGCAATGTTCTCCCTGGCCAGCGTCTGGAAGAGGTACTCGTTTCCGATCCGGCGGGCCGGGTCACCCGTGCATCGCTCCTCCTCCCCCAGGATCGCGAAATCGACCACGGCGCGTTGCAGGAGCTTGGCGAAGGCCGCCGCCACCTGCTGGTTCCGCTCATCAAAGGCCGCGGCGCAACCGACCCAGTACAGTATCTCTGGTCGACCGTTCTCGGCTACGGTCTTTACGCCGAGCCCCCTCGCCCAGTCGGTCCTGGAGGCTGTAGCCCCACGGAACGGATGGCCCCGCTCTTCCAGGCTTCGCAATGCCTGCTGCATCGTCTCCGGAAAGTCGGCCTCCTCCATCACCAGGTGGCGACGCATCTCGACAATCTTTGGGATCGGCTCGATGAAGATCGGGCACTCCTGATGGCAGGCGCCACAGGTGGTGCATGCCCACAGGACGTCTTGGGAGATCACCTCGCCGACCATCTTTCTGGACTCCTCTCCGTCGGCAACCAGGCGCATGTGATCTCGCAGGTCGATGATCACGCCTTTCGGCGTCAGCGGCTTACCGGTCGCCCAAGCCGGACAGGCAGCCTGGCAGCGGCCGCACTCGGTGCAGGCCTCGAGGTCGAGGAGATCTTTCCAGGTGAACCGGTCAATCGCTCCGGCGCCAAATTGCTCAGCTTGGTCCAGGTCGATCGGTCGCAGTACCCCCGAACCTTCCCGGTTCTTCAACAGGACATTGGCGGCAGCAGACGTGACGTGCATGCCCACCCCGTAGGGCAGATAGGCGATAAAGGTGAAGGACATGGCGGCATGGAACCACCAGAGGACTTGATGGAGGGCAACCTGCCGGGTTTGTTCAGTCCCGCGAAACAGGGCGGATGTCAGCCAGCCGCCGGGCGACCAGCGGCCCCATGGATCGGCCGTGGCCGCGATCCGAAGCCCCTCAATCAGAAACCCGGTCACCAGGATGATGAGGAGCAGGGTCAGCAGGACATCGTAACCCTTAGCCCTACGAGGCAGCAGGAGCCGATCGGGTCTCAAGCCATAGCGCCGAACGAGCGCAATCAGTACGCCGGAAATGGCCGCCAGTCCGAACAGATCAACGGTCAGCGACATGAAATAGAGATAAAACTTTCCGCGCAGGGTCGGGATCCCGAGATAGTCCTGGAGGGCTACGAGGCAGGTGGCGATGAAGAGAACGGCAAATCCCCAGGAGATCGAGCGGTGGAGCAGCCCTGAGACCGTGTCCTTGGCGATCCGCCGCTGCAAGACGGCATCCTCGACAACGCCTTTGAGCCGATCCCACATGCTGCCCAAGACCGCAGCCGGCTCCCCCATGAGTATCATGCGGGTATGCCGGTAGATGCCATAGACGTAGACGACGAGGAAGGGAAAGAACAGCAGGTACAGAAACAGGTGCCCCGGGATGTTCCAGTAGA
>JANGEZ010000096.1:0-6135 GCA_031838355.1 Candidatus Methylomirabilis sp. bin48
ACGACCAGGCGCTTGAGCGTGAGCTCCATGCGAAGGACATGGCGGGATAGGAGCGCAATTCCGAGCCCAGCGGCCACAGCCTCTTTCACGGCACTATTATCCCCCAACTCCAACCCAACTCGCAGCTTTACCCCTTGCTGGCGGAAGAATTCATCGGTATTGAGACGGGTTCCGGAGCCTACCTCGCGCGCGATAAAGACCTCCCGCGCCAGGTGATCCACTGAAATTCGCTTGGCCGTTGCGAGCGGATGAGATGGGGCTGCGACGACTACGATCTCGTCAGCGAGAAACGGCTCAGCCACATGCGGAACCTCCTCTGGAGGACGTCCCATGACGACGAGGTCAACCTCATTGTGTAGGAGACGATCTCGCGCAAGCGCGCGGTTGGTGACCTCCAGATTGATACTAATACCAGGATATCGCTTCTGAAATGCCCCGAGCAATGAGGGCAGGACATAGGCGCCGGCAGTGCTCACGGCGGCGACGGCAATTCGTCCGCGCTTCAGACCGTCGAGCTCTTCCATTGCAAGCCTGGCTTCGTCGATCAGTGTACAGATCCTTTCGGCGTAAGTCTGGAGTTCCTTGCCCGCCTCGGTCAAGGCAATGGTTCGGCCAACCCGCTCGAAGAAGGTCGCATCGAGAGCCCGCTCCAGCTCCCGAACCTGCGCCGAGACAGCAGGCTGGGTCAGGAGGAGTTCCTCGGCTGCGCGGGAGTAGCTGCCGTGTCTGGCGACCGCCAGAAAAATGCGAAGCTGATGAAAGGTCATGGCTGTATTATAAGGAAAAATCTATAGGTATGGCAAATATTGCTTATTTATCTTTAATTGACTTTATATCGAGACTGTTGCACACTGGAACTTATTGCCCAGAAAGTCTCCCACATCCCCACATTCCCCCTCATGGTGGGGAAGGGACACCTCACGCGACCTCCTCCCCCCCCATTGAGGGGGAGGATTGAGGTGGGGGGGTCATGGGAGTGTGCCTCCCGAGCCAATTGTGGATACGCAGAATGCCTCGATTGACATGACCGAACCGATTGTATTGAGAACAGACTTCTCGGACCTCTCCCTCTATGCGAGGGGGAAAGTCAGGGATATCTACGACTTCGGCGATCGCTTGCTGCTGGTAGCCACGGACCGGATCTCAGCGTTCGACGTGGTTCTGCCAACGGGAATTCCTGGAAAGGGCAGGGTCCTCACGGCCCTCTCAGCGTTCTGGTTCCACATGACAGCGGATCTGGCGCCCAACCACCTCATTACCACGGATGTGGAGGCTTACCCGAAGGCCTGCCAGCCCTACAGGGAGACGCTTGCGGGGCGGAGCATGCTGGTCAGGAAGACGAAACCCCTCCCTATTGAGTGCATTGTCCGGGGCTACCTCTCTGGATCGGGCTGGGCAGAGTACCAGAAGACCGGAGCGGTCTGCGGCATCTCGTTGCCGGCCGGCCTCCTGGAGTCCTGCCGTCTCGACCCGCCCCTCTTCACCCCTTCAACGAAGGCGGAGCAGGGGGCGCATGATGTCAACATCACTTTTGACGAGGCAGCGGCCCAGCTTGGCCTGGAGCTGGCCGAACGGGTGCGGGACTTGAGTCTGGCCCTGTATAGCCTCGCCCGGGCTTATGCTTTGGAACGGGGGATTATCATCGCCGACACGAAATTCGAGTGTGGATTGCTTGACGGCAACCTCATCCTCATCGACGAGGTTCTCACCCCCGACTCCTCCCGTTTCTGGCCTTGCGATACCTACACGCCAGGCCGATCCCAACCGAGCTTCGACAAGCAGTTCGTGCGGGACTACTTGAAGTCGATCGCCTGGGAGATGAAGGCGCCTGGCCCTGAGCTGCCGCCGGAGATTATCGCGCGGACGAGTGCCAAGTACCAGGAAGCCCTGAGACGGCTCACCGGAGCCGACCTTTCGTCATGAGGAGGGGCATCGGCTGATGTATGGCTTCATGATCACCACGCTGAAACAGGCGAAGCGCGTTGTCGTCACCGTAGTCGGCTTCACGATCCTGGTACTCGGGATCGTACTCATCGTGCTGCCCGGCCCTGCCATCCTGGTCATCCCCCTCGGTCTGGCAATCCTGGCCACCGAGTTCGTCTGGGCCAGGAGGCTGCTAGTTCGGTTTAAGTGGAAGGCGAGGCGGCTGAAGAATACCATTTCCAGAAAAGTGCAGGGTGATCGTCGAGAGAATTCACGATCCATGTGATTGCCTTCTCACCTGCTGCGCATCGTCTACTCTTGTGCTGTACCGAACTGCTCGTTCAAGATACGTGGTGGCGCGGCTTCACTGAGCGGTTCACGCGTCGCCTGGGCCGTACGGTGATGGGTGGCGTAGAGCGCTAGTCCGGTGAACACGAAACCGCCGACCATATTGCCGACCGTCACCGGGATCTGGTTCCAGAGCCACCAATCGGCCAGGGAGACCTTCGCCCCGAAGATGATGCCTGCCGGTATCAGGAACATGTTGACCACCGAGTGCTCGAATCCCTGCGCAAAGAATATCAGGATAGGCAACCACATGGCCACCGTCTTCCCGATGACGGACGCAGAAGTCAGCGACATCACCACGCCAAGCGTCACCATCCAGTTGCACAGCACCGCTTTGATAAGCACCTGCGTCATGCCCAAAGCGCCCAGTTGGGCGTACCCGGTCGTCTTGGCCTCTGCCGCTTGAGCTAACTTCACCGCGATCGGCGACCCGCCTGATGTAACTGCCACGAACATGAAAGCGTAGACCAGGCCACCCAAAAGGTTGCCGACGAAGACCCATCCCCAGTTGCGCAGGAGCGCGCGCGCGTCGATCCTTCCCTCGAGCACGCCTAGCGGAACAACGGCGAAGTTCCCTGTGACCAGCTCCAGGCCAAGCAGTACGATCATCACGAAGCCGACAGGAAACACGAGTCCGCCGACAATCCCAAGTCCCGTTTGGATTGTAGCGGTGAACGCGAGTGTCGTGGCGAAGCCCAACAGCGCGCCGGACAGGAACCCACGAATCAGTAGATCCTTCAGCGGAAGCTGTCCTTTTGCAACTCCTGCCTCGATCATCTTTGCAACGATTTCATCCGGCTTTACGTACGCCATGCGACTCCTCCTTTTCTTGTGTAGTCTTCCGCTATGCGAGCCTCTTCCGTGGGTAGAACTGTACGAGCCCTTCCATGACATGGGAGAGCTGGCTACACGGGACATCAGCCATGATCATCTGGCCAATCTGTGGCTTTGGCCCAGATCGTCCACCCACGAAGATGTGGACCGCCTCCACCACCTTGCCATCGATCCTGGTCTTGGTGCCTTGCAGGCCGATGTTGGCAGCTTGGTGATTTCCGCATCCAGCCGGACAGCCGGACCAGTGAACGGTGATCGGCTGCGCGCTGGGGAGCTTTGCTCTCAGCGCTTGAACGACTTCTAGCGCTCTCGCCTTGGTGTCGATCAGCGCCAGATTGCAGTGGTCGATGCCGGTACAGGTGACAAGCCCTTTCGTGAGCTCGTCCGGGTCGTACCGGAAGGTCTGGAGGAGCGGTTCAGTGAGGAAATCACCAAGTCGCTTATCCGGGATATGGGGGATGATCACGTTCTGTCCGATCGTGAAGCGGAGCTCACCGCGGCCATATCGTTCTGAGAGACGTGTGATCTCCAGTAGTTGATCGGCAGTGATCCGCCCGACCGGCACGACGAGACCCACATAGTTGAGCCCGTCCTCCTTTTGGCGGTAGATGCCGATGTGGTCGGCGGACTGGGCCTTCCGGGCATCGGATCCGGCGCGCTGGAGTGACCGACCCGCGCGCTGTTCCAGCTCCTGTCGGAATCGCTCCACGCCCCATGCATCGAGGAGGAAGGCCAGGCGGGCGAGCGTCCTCGCCTCGCGTGGCCCATGGTCGCGGTAGATCATCGCGATCAGGGTGCAGATTTCAGGCGCCTCCTCAGGCTGGACAAACAGATCGAGCGGGGAGGCGATCCGGTAGCCGCCGGAGCCCATCTTGCCGCCAACCCGGACGTTGAACCCCGCAACCAGCCTTCCGGCGATCTCCCGTGTGGCTGGCGTGAGCCCAAGGTCCTGACTCTCAGCGTGTGTGCAGTTCAGCGTGCAGCCGGTGATGGTGACATTGAATTTCCTGGGAAGGTTGGTGAACGCCCGATTGCCGACGAACATCGAGGTGAACTGATAGACGATGGGCGACGCATCGAGCAACTCGTCTCGCCCGATGCCGGCAACGGGACAGCCGACCACGTTACGGATAGTATCCATACCGGTTTGGAGACTGGTGAGGCCCGCTTCCTGTAGGCGACCCAGTATCTCAGGAACATGGTCAATCCGGATCCAGCGGAGTTGTAGTTGCTGACGTGTAGTGATATCCATGAGCCCTCGGCCGAACTGGCGGGAGATCTGGGCAAGCGTACACGCCTGATCGGCGGAGGCGATTCCGTTTGGGATTCTGATCCGCATCATGAAGAACCCGGGGGTGTGCTTCCTGAAGAAGATCCCGTGCCACTTGAGTCTCTCGATATCGCTCTCCGGGATGGCCTCCCACCCTTGTTGAGCGAAGGTCTCGATCTCCTTCCCGACATCCAACCCATCCCTTTCTGCCTTAAGCTCCTCGATTTTATTCATCATCGACCTCCGGATTCGCGGACAAAAAAGAAAGGCGCCACACGACACGTTCCTGTGGCGCCTTTGCCCGTTCTGCTGTCAGCTTCGTTGCTGGCAGCAGAATCATACTAATCTTCTTATTGGAGACTATGTTGCAAGAGTGGGACCAACCGCGCCCACCTGGTGGCGAGTTGAGAGCGCAAAGCCGCCTAGGACCCAAAAAGAGAGATTGGAATCTGTCATTGCGAGCACAGCGAAGCAATCTCGTCTTTTGCACAGAGATTGCCGCGCACCCTTCGGATGCTCGCAATGACGGCTAAATGAACAGGTTGCGCCATCAATCTCTATTTTTGGGTAGGAATGAAGCCTCCCCGCGGCAAGCTGCGGGGTATCAACCCTCAACGAAATGAAAATATTGGTAATAACGCAACGTTAGAAAGGTTACAGATTAAGCGACTCTAAGACAGATCTGCCTGTCTAAACCGCTGCGCCAATGCTTATCCAGCGTTCAATCCTCATGGGTGATGGCGAAAATTATGGCAGAGGTCCGGAAGGGTTTCGGAAAATGGCTCATCACTTCTTGTGGTACAATGCCCTTCACGAATAGAGACAGTAATCAGTCTCTTTTCCGAGGCGAAATGAGGGGAGGGGGGAGGAATGGAACGACAGGTGAGGATGATGGCCTTACTTTGTAGCCTTGCACTCATCGCACCTCGATTAAGCTGGGGCGAAGCTCACACGACAATCGAAAAAAGGTTTTCCGGTCTACTGGGGCAGGCCCGGTCCATACATGATAAGGAGGAACAGACTCAATCAGTTGCCGGCATCGGAAAGATGATGTGTCTGTCGTTTCCTAAAGAACCGGGGATTCGCGTGCTTCAGGAAGCCCTTACCCTCTCGCGAACTATTGCCTCACCGACAGGCCGTTCTATGCAGCAGTATTGGATTGCCGCCTGGCTTGCAGGAGAATGCGGCGAGATAGATGATGCGATCCGCATTGCCCAGAGCATCGACGATCTCAATCAGCGCGTCAACGCCATCCAGGCCATAGAGAAGATTCGAAAAGAGGCAGAGAAAGAGAGCGTCAACGCCATGCGCCCTCAGGAAGAAGAGATGCGACGCGTGCTGGAGCAAGGCCCGCCTTTCCTCGTGACCGTTGAAAATGTTGATGGCGAAGGGAGCGTCAAAGGCTTCGCGCACGGATTTATCGCGGACCCTCGCGGGTATGTGCTCACAAACGCGCATCTGGACAAGGGGGGCGGCATACGAGTCACGCACCTTGGCAAGGAGTACAATGCCGACATCGTAAGGCGTCTTGGGAGTTCCGATATACTCCTCCTCCGATTGCAGAATGTCGCTCGATCACTTCCGGCTGCCACCCTACCAGATCGGCCGGAACTCCTCCAGAACGAAACGGTTGTTGGTACCGTGTGTGGTCCAGTTGGAGGCGTCCGAAGGAGGGTCGGGATTTTCGAAAAATCACTGAATGGCGGGCAGGCATTTAGCGCGGACTTTCAGTCCGACGGTATTCAACAAGGCTGCAGCGG
>JANGEZ010000097.1:0-2414 GCA_031838355.1 Candidatus Methylomirabilis sp. bin48
CCTTACGCGATACTTTCTGAAGGGGGAAAGGATTACGGGGGTATGACCGCCGAGACCATGGAAGCGTTTGTCGTAGGGCTGAAGGAAGGACTCAACGAATCATTTCTTGAAGAGTACACCGGGCAAGTTGCCTATCTCGGCGAGGGCCTGAAATCGGCTGGCTGGCCAGTGTATGAGCCTTTCGGGGGACATGCGGTGTACCTCGATGCAGGAGCTGCGTTGGACCACCTCGCACCGGACGACTTGCCTGGTCAGGCTTGCGCGGTTGAGCTCTATATCGAGTGTGGCGTCCGGGCCTGCGAGCTGGGCACCGCAATGGCCGGTCGCGATCCCAAAACAGGAAAGAACCGCCATCCCAGGTTCGAGTTTGTGCGGCTTGCGCTTCCACGCCTGCGCTATACACGAGTCAACCTTGACCTCGTCATCAGGGGCGCAGAGCGACTGTGGAAACGACGCCGCAACATCCATGGAATGATGTTCGTCGAACCTGAGCCGCCAGGCCTCCGACACTTTACCGCAACATATAAATGGAAGTGAGTATTCTCTGAATGGAGCGAAAACATGGGGGAGAATGTGCCAAAGATGATGAATCTGACACGGACCGAGCGGCGGGTCCGGTCTGATTACCAGACGGCTCTTACGGACTGGCACTCTACCGGCCGCCCTCCGAGGGGTCTTTCGAGCTACAAGCTCGAGTTCGGCACGGAACTCCTGATGGAACGCCCTCCAACCGCCGTCGTCGAAAGCGCGACGATTCCCGCTGACCACCCCTTATTCAACGCGCACGTCGAACGGCCAATGGGGGAGGATCGTCCTCTCCAGAGGCAAGCCCTCCACGTCGCAGAGATGACCACGTCCAGATCCTTCGTCCCTGTCCTCTCAAGCAACGATGTGACCATTCGGGTCTGTAATGGCGATTTCGGGGAAGCCGGGAAGTGGCAACCACCATCCCGTCATGCGGATTGCCATGAACTCTATTTTGTCCATCGGACCCAACACCCCCTCAGCCTCATCACCGATTTCGGGCTGCTCGAGGAGATTCGGGAGGGCGATTTCGTGTTCCTTCCGCGAGGCACCACCTATTCGTTTCTCTTTACCGGAAGAGTGTCCATCCTCCTCTACGAAATCCCGAAACGGCTGCTTCGCCCCTACGACTACTGGATGGGCGATCAGCAGCCCTGGCCGTTCTCACCGGCTGCGCCGATTCCGCCAGAGCCAAAGCCTCTTGCTGCCATCCATCCGCCGCTCAGCGGCGACGAGACCACACAGGTTGTCGTCAAGAGACGGCTGGGCAGTTTCACGTTGCTCAAATACGCAGCTCCGGTCTTCGATGTCGTGGCGTGGGAGGGAGAGGTGTGGCCGTTCGTCTTGCGCCTCGACGATCTGGTTGCGCTATCCTCGCCACACGTTCATCTCGATCCGAAGAAGCTCACCGTCTTCGTGAGCGAGGATGAAGGGATGGCGATGCAGGTTTTCCTGCCCCGGTGGATCCACAGCCTGCCGTATCACCATCTCAACTGGGTGGATGAGGCTCTCTTCAACCACAAGGGGTACGGCGCGCGACCCGAGATCACGGACGGGTTCATGACGGTACATCCGGCCGGTCTGGCCCATGGCCCGGATCTGAGGCTCCTGACCAACATCGCTCGGGAAGAGATGCCCGACCCGAAGGATCTGCCATTCCTGGAGGAGATCGCCGTGATGGTGGAATCCAGATCGCCGTTCACGGTTCTGGAAGATGCCGAAAAAGTTAAGGTCGAAGGGTATGACCAATCCTGGTACCAGCAGTCGCTTGAGATATGCTGAATACGCTGTCGCGAGGCTTAGGAAGAGACAATGGCACCGTTCGGAGCGTGGGGATCAAGCTGATTATCGCTGTTGGGCTTGCCGCGCTGCTGATCGGCGCAGGAGGGGCAACGATGGAACTGAAGAGTCAGGCTTTTGCCGCTGGTGAAATGATTCCGGCCAAGTACACGTGTGATGGGCAAGACATCTCCCCACCGCTAGGCTGGTCAGACCCTCCGGCCGGGACAATAGAGTTTGCCCTCATCTCGGACGATCCTGATGCGCCGGTCGGTACGTGGGTCCACTGGGTCATGTGGAACATCCCCGTCAGCGCCAGTGTGCTCGACGAGGATCTACCCAAGACCGCATCGCTGCTAAACGGGACCAAACAGGGGACCACTGATTTCAGGCGGATCGGCTATGGTGGCCCCTGTCCGCCTTCCGGGACCCATCGGTATTACTTCAAGCTGTACGCGCTCGATACGGCGTTGAATCTCCCTGCAAGCACGACCAAGAAGGATCTGGAGAAGGCGATACAGGGTCATATCCTCGGCCAAGCGGAGTTGATGGGAACATACCGGCGGAGGTAATGATGGCCGTCGAAAAGGCGTTGCGGCACTATCTGGTGC
>JANGEZ010000098.1:0-5771 GCA_031838355.1 Candidatus Methylomirabilis sp. bin48
AGGTCGATGCTGCCGGTAAGACGATCCGTATCGTCTTCAGTGAGTCGCCACCCCTTGCCCCAGCCAAGGTGGCAGCCCTGCTTCGTGAAGAGGCCGGCCGGTTGCGCTACATCCCCAGAGACACAAAGCATGCGGGGTGCGCCCCCCCACCCCTCCCTTCCCCCCGGAGGGGGGAGGGGCAGGGAGGGGGGGCGGGGTGCGATGCCCTGGAATATGCGGTGGATGGGGGCGATAAAATCGCTACCGCTCAGGTCCTGCTGTCGCGACTGCAGGAGTGTCGATGAACAGGACAGGGTGGCGGGTGGCGGGTGGCGGGTGGCGGAGGACTGCAGGGGCAGGGCTTGCCCTGCCCAAGACGGGCGCAGCAAGCAGCGCCCCTACACCTATACCCTATACCCTCTACCCTGCTTTCGTACTGGGTCTCGTCCTGCTGTGCGCAATTCTAACGGCTTCCGTAGCTCACGCTGTCATCCTCGATCGCGTCGTCGCAGTTGTCAATGATGATGTGATCACCCTGACCGAGGTGCAAGAGGAAGGGCTTCAGGCCATCCGAAAGATCGTGCGAGAAACGCTGGGGATAGAGCGAGAGCGGCAGCTTCGTAGCACGGAACGCCAGATCCTGGATGAGCTGATTCTCCGGAGGTTGCAACTCCAGGAGGCAAAGAAGGAGAGGATCGAGGCGACCCCTGCGGAGGTTCAGTCCGCCATTGAGGAATTAAAGAAGCGCAACGGGTTGGCCAGCGACGAGGATCTGTGGGCTGCTCTGTCCAGAGAACTGCTCAGCGAGGATCAGTTTCGGAGGGGGATCTCCGAGCAGGTCATCATGACGAAGCTGGTAACGAGGCGGGTGCGATCCAAGGTCGTCGTTCTTGACGACGAGGTCCAGCAATATTACGAGCAACAGCAAGGGCAATTCAAGGACATGTCCCAATTCAAGATTCGTCATCTCCTCGTGGCTGTACCGCAGCGGTCAACGCCCAGTGAGGTATCGCGCGCCAAGCACCGGATTGAGGAGGCGCAGAGGCTTATCAAGTCGGGGACCAACTTCTCTACGGTCGCTCAGCAGTACTCTGAAGGGCCGCTCGCGGCATCCGGCGGTGAGGTCTGGACGATGAAGCGTGGAGATCTCTCTCCGGAGTTGGAGCAGGTCGCGCTTACCCTGCCGGTCGGGCAAGCCAGCGACATCATCACGACTCCGGCCGGCTTCCACCTCATTGTCGTCGAGGAGCGGGTTCCTGGACTGGCCCTTCCATTCGATCAGGTGAAGGAGCACATTCGCACCATCCTGTTTGATCAGAAGACTGAGGCCACGTTCAAGGAGTGGATCGATAGTCTCAAGGCCAAGGCTAACGTTGAGATGAAATTGTAGGGGCAGGGCTTGCCATGCCTAAAAGCGGGCGCAGCAAGCGGCGCCCCTACACCTCTACCCTAAACCCTATACCCTAGTCTTTTTTCGCCTTCTTGAGCCGCCGCTTGAGCAGGAGACGCTTTGCCGTGCTCAGGCGGTCGATGAACAGGATGCCATTGAGGTGATCGATCTCGTGCTGTAGGATTCGCGCGAACAGGTCAGCCTCCTCCAGAATGATCTCCTTCTCATTCCGATCATAGGCCTTCACCACCACCTGCCTGAATCGCGAGATTGGCTCCGTCAAGTCTGGGATGCAGAGGCATCCCTCTTCCTCTACGATTTGCCCTTCAGCAGCAACCAGCACGGGATTAATAAGGGCCATGGGCTGCGCAAGTGCGCGATCATGAGAAGGGTCCAGGACGATGACCCGCTTGAGTGCCCCCACTTGGGGAGCGGCAAGCCCCATGCCTGGGGCCGCATACATGGTCTCCACCATGTCATCAATGAAGCGCTGAAGTTCACCATTGATCGATGTGACTGGCAGCGACTTCTTCCGGATGACGGGGGATGGGTAGAGTAGGATCGGTAGCTTTGCCATTCGTGTTCCCTTACGTCAGGCCGAGCGCGAGGTTGGCATCGGCGTTCAAGGAAAGTAAGGCTCGCTCACCGCGCAGAAGGCGAGGGTAACCGGCGGCCGCGATCATGGCAGCGTTATCGGTGCAGAGCGACGGTTTGGGGTAGTAGACCTGTACACCTTCCTCTGCTGCCCGCTCCGTAAGCTTCGACCGGAGCCTGCCATTGCAGGCCACCCCTCCGACCAGGACGAGACGGCGAGAGGTGGAAGCCTTCGCCGCCGCCAAGCTCACGCGAACCAGCACATCCACTACGGCCTCTTGGAATCCAGCGCAGATGTCCGCAATAAGACCAGGGTCGAGGGTCGAGGGGCTAGGGTTTAGGGGGGGTCCCCCTGTACCCTGTACCCTATACCCTATACCCTTTACGTAATTGACGACTGCGGTTTTCAGGCCGCTGAAGCTGAAATCGTATGAACCTCTCGGAGGAACCGACCTAGGAAACCGTACAGCGTTCGGATCGCCCTTACGCGCCCACTCCTCGATCAGCGGCCCACCCGGATAACCGAGGCTGAGCAACTTGGCCACCTTGTCGAAGGCCTCTCCAGCAGCATCGTCCCTGGTCCGACCGAGCAAGCGGTAGACCCCTGGGGCTGTGGCCAGATAGAGGTTGGTGTGACCACCCGATGCTACGAGTCCGGTGAAGGGGAAAGACAGTTCCTCATGATCCAGCGTGGCGGCATAGAGATGTCCTTCCAGGTGGTTCACGCCGACCAGTGGGATATCACGGGCAAAGGCGAGCGCCTTGCCGAAGCAGAGACCAACCAGCAGGGAACCGATCAGCCCTGGTCCCGCCGTTGCCGCGATCCCGTCAATCTCGGCGAGGGTGACCCCTGCCCTGGTGAGTGCCTCCTGGACCACCGGCCAGATAGCCTCCACGTGGCGGCGGGAGGCCAACTCGGGAACGATCCCGCCGTAGGGGGCGTGGAGGGTATCCTGGGAGGCGATCACGGAAGACCGGATTCGCCGGCTATCCTCTAGTATAGCGGCCGCCGTCTCGTCGCAGGAGGTTTCAATCCCCAAGGTTAGGTGTGCCATTGTGATAACTTATTACTGCCGGTCAACCGCAATGTAGTGGCGCTGCTTGCTGCGCCCGCCTTGGGCAGGGCAAGCCCTGTCCCTACGCTGACTGCTGATAGCTGCTGTTACCCTGCGCTCCCTTTCACGAATCCCTTCTCGATGATCTGGCTTGCTTTGAGAATCTCCATCGCCCGCTTTAACTGGATGTCGCTGTTGGGGTCGGGGCCCTCGCGCCTGCTAATCTGGAGACTCGCGTCTCCCTCCTCTTCGGAAATCTTCTTCTCCTGCCGTTTCTCGGGCCGCTCCTTTCCAGGCTCACTCTCCTTTTCGGGGCCACCCTGCGCCTTGGCCACGGTGGGCCGTGGCGTCTCTACGATGATATCAGGCATAAGCCCGATGCCGTGGATCGACCGTCCCTTCGGCGTGAAGTACTTCGCCGTGGTCAAACGCAGGCCGGAACCATCGCTCAGCGGAACAACCGTCTGCACTGACCCCTTCCCAAAGGTCTTTGTCCCAAGAATCACCGCCCTCTTCCAGTCCTGAAGGGCGCCCGCGACGATCTCGGAGGCGCTGGCGGAGCCCCCATTCACCAGGATCACCATAGGGACCCTGGGAAACTGAGTCCCGTGTTCGGCCGAGAAGCGGAGATTCTGGTTCTTGAGCCGACCCTCGGTGTAGACGATGAGCTGCCCTTGGTCCAGGAACAGATCGGACACCTGGACGGCCTGATTCAGGAGGCCGCCCGGGTTGTTGCGAAGGTCCAGCACCATGGCCGACATCACGCCATGTCCCAACTGCTCGATCGCCTTCAGAAGGTCTTTCCCTGTCCGCTCCTGGAACGCGCTGATCCGGACATAGGCGATCCCATCGCCCAGATCCTTAGCCTTGACGCTCTTCACCTCGATAACTTCCCGAACCAACGTCAGGTCGAACGGGCCAGGGGACTCCTCACGGAGGATAGCCAGGGTGACGCTCGTGCCCTTGGGGCCGCGGAGCTTTTTCACCGCCTCCATGAGGGTCATGTCTTTAGTCGGGTTCCCGTCGATCTTCACAATGCGGTCGCCCGGATGAATGCCAGCCCGATCGGCTGGGGTCCCTTCGATTGGCGCCACCACCGTGAGCATCCGGTCCTTGACCGCGATCTCGATCCCCAGGCCGCCGAACGAGCCATGGGTTTCGACCTGCATCTCTTTGAAGGTGTCAGGCGGCATGAATGCGCTGTGCGGATCGAGTACCTCCAGCATCCCTTTAATGCCGCTGTAGATAAGGTCGCCGGGCTTCGTCTCCTCCACGTAATTCGCCTGGATCAGCGACAGGACCTCGGTGAAGACCTTCAGCCGCTCATAGTTGTCCTCGACAGCCGTGACCTCATGGTTGCCGCCACCGATGATCAACAGCACCAGGGTCAATACAACGACCAAACATTTCCGCCCCTTCCGAAAAAGATCTCCAGATCTCATCGATTCCTCCTAAGAACAGGGTATAGGGGTTAGGGTTTAGGGTCTAGAGGGTTCCCTTTGATTCTAAACCCTCTACCCTCTACCCTAGACCCCCTCGTTTCACATCAGTGGGGGGCAAGCCAGGCCACTGGATCCTGGGGCCCGCCACGATGCCGCACTTCGAAATAGAGCTGCGATCCGGTCACTGACCCTGTGTTACCCACCAACCCGATAGCCTGCCCCTTCGTCACTCGATCGCCCACCTTGACGAGGATCTCTGCGGCATGCGCATAGACGGTGTAGTAGCCTTCCCCGTGGTCAAGGACGATCAAGCGGCCATACCCTTTGAACCAATCGGCATACAGCGCAACGCCTTCAAATACCGACGCGATCTTTTGTCCCTCGGGAGCGCGGATCTCGACGCCGCGGTTGAAGGTTATCGTCCTGTAGCGCGCATGCTCCTGCCGGCCGAAAGTAGAGACCAAGTCGCCGGTTGTCGGCCACGGCAAGCGGCCCTTGAGCAATGCAAACGCGCCGACTGGTCCTTCAGAGAGGCCAGGCACCCGCAACGACTCTGGGTGAGGCGCTCTGCTGATCTGAGGCCGCTTCTGTTGTTGCAGGCGACCGATGAGACCATGGAGTTCGCGGGCCGCTAGCTCCAGCTCCCGGACAGCGGAGAGATGGTTTTTTTTCTGCTCCTGAACATTGGCCAGCAACAGACGTCTGGCCTGCTGCTCCTCCAAGATCTCTTCGCGCTTTGCTGTGACGGCCTTCTGACTCATAGTCAGCTCAGCCTTCGATCGTTCCAGCTCGGCCTGTTGGGCGCCCAGGGTCTCGATGACAGCCGTGTAGGCAGCAACCATCCGCTGGTCCTGATTCGCAATCGCAGCGAGGTATCGTACGCGGCGCCCTGCGCCCGATAGATTCTCCGAGGACAGGAGGGCCTGGACGTAGCCATGCCGCCCCTGCTTGTAGATCGCGCGGACACGCATCCGGAACAGGCCCTGTATCTGGTCCAGGTGAGTCCGGGTCAGCCTGATATCGCGCTGGGTGGTCTGAAGCCGTTCCGTACTTATCTTCAGCCTGGCCTGCAGCTCCTTTAGCTCCCGTCCCTTCTGCCGAAGCTCCCGATCAATCCGAGCCAACTCCTCGGAAAGTGATCGCTCCTTCCGCGCCACCTGCTGCGCCTGCTTCCGCTCCCGATCCAGTTCCCTTTTTACCTGCTTGAGCTCTTCGCGCTTCTCGCGGAGGCGCGAAGAGGGTCCTGTCCTTGTTTCGACTGCCACGCCAGATGGCGGGCAGAAGAGAAGGGCCGCCATGAGAGCCACCACC
>JANGEZ010000099.1:0-3200 GCA_031838355.1 Candidatus Methylomirabilis sp. bin48
CAACTCCTCGTAGATATAGCCCATCTCCAGCGGCGAGAGCTTGTCCGGGCCGAGCTCCAGTTCCTTGTACTGGTTCAGGATCGGGGCGAGGCGGTTGTTCTTCACCATCTGCCCAATGGTGGCCCGGTAGTTGAAGTGCTCGATGATGTCGTCGACGTTCTTCGAGAAGCCGTTGATGTAGGCGCGAAAGTTCTCTTCGAGAAGCGTGTGGTCTTCCTCGTAGACCCGGCGCAACGTCCAGCCAGTCTTGTTGGAGAACGGGGCCGTGCTGGTCTCGAGATCCTTCACCAGCTTGGCGAGTTCCTTCTCAGTGAGCTTGGGCCGCTTGCCGCGTACCTCGGCCGCCTTGTCTTCGCGCCACTTGATCAGCACGCACTCCAGGCGGCGGATCACGATGATCGGCAGGACAACGCTCTGGTATTCGTAGGCTTTGAACTTGCCGCGCAGCCGCTCGGCAGACTTCCAGATCTCGTCGGCAAGGTTGTCGAGCTTGGGCTTATTCAAAGCAAGAGACATCGTTTCGCGCTTCCAATCGTCCGGTCTTCGGTTACGCGCTCAACGTCGGGACCGCGCAGATGTAGGTCCTGGGATTGCCTCGCACTCGGCTTCACAGGCGCCTAACGTTCGCGATGACGCACACGACCGGGCGCGCGAAGCGGCGCTCGCGAAGCGTCGTCGTCGATCGCGTTGTTAGACGACGGTGGGATAGTGCTGCCGGCGGATGCGCCAACTCCATGAGCCGAACTGCTTCCTGCGGCTCGCCCGTTGGCAGCAACTATTCTCGAACCGTCTCGATTCATCAATGTGTAACCGTCGGCGGTCAGATCCACCACGCGACCACGGTTCCCGCCACCCCGTGTCAGCAACTGAGAGTCGCAGTTGGGGCAGAGGTATCGAAGGCTCTGAGGCAAATTGTCATAGCGATTTCCTTCACTATGATCCAGGATGAGTTTCAGCCGCTTGCGGTTCCATTCCAACGCGCCTCGGTGAAATTGGCACTCCGGATTGTCACAGCGATCTGGAATGTTCTGTTCACGGCGCTATTTCGCGTAGGCGCGGGCGATCTTACTTTGCGGAACCTTGACATTGCTAAAGCGAAGAACGGTCCGCCAGGTTTCACTGCTTGTCCTGCTTCGTCACCCCGGCGGAAGCCGGGGTCCAGTGTCTGCGTCAGATATGGATTCCGGCTTTCGCCGGAATGACGGGCGTGGGGGTTTGCCTCGGGGTTCACCGGGGGTCGCCCGGCGAACTTGGGCGGGATCTCGATCATCGCCTTGTTGATCGCCTCCAGCGGCAGCGCGACTTCGATGAGTTTCTTGCGAGCCATCACATCTCCTCCAGGAGCCAGCGGGCGGCCGGCGCCCAGGTCAGGCCGCGTGGCAGCGGGCGGCTCGGTGGAGCTGCGTCGAGGGTCACGAGGAACGGCCGCGCGTCGGGATGCCCGGCGGCCGCGGCTTCCAGCGCCCGTAGCTCACGGTCCCAGGTTTCGTCGCCCTCGCTCTCGAGGCACACCTGCACCAGGAGGGGGGCATCGCCGGCGCGGTGCGCGAGGAAGTCCACCTCGAACCCCTCCGCCGTCCGCACGTACGAGACTTCCCAGTCGCGGCGTTCCAGCTCGAGCATGACCACGGTCTCCAGCGCCATGCCGTGGTGCGCCCGCCCGCTGCGTTCGAACAGCGCAATCAGTCCCGGGTCCACCGGGTACGCCTTGCGCGGGTTCACCATGCGCTGGCGTTCCGAGGCGCTGTTCATGGCCACCGTGCGCACGAGGAATGCGTCCTCCAGGTGAGCGAGGTAGTCGTGCAGCGTGTCCTTTCCGACCGCCACCCCCTGGGAGCGCAGGGTGTCGTAGTGCTTCTTGACCGAGAAGGATCCTCCGGGATTGGCCAGGAGCTGCCGCTCGATCCACCGCAGCGCCAGCGGATTGCTCACCCCGTGGCGCTCGATCACGTCGCGCAGCACCACCACGTCCACGTAGCCGCTCAGGAGTGCCGCACGATCGCGCGGCGAAGCGCCCTGCGCCTCAGGGAAGCCTCCCTCGGCCAGGTAGCGTCGCAGCCACTGATCCAGCGCCGTGCGGTCCACCGGGCCAAGACGCCCGAAGGGTTGGGGCGGCTCGGCTCCAGCGTGGCGCAGCGCCTCACGGAAGCTGAACGGGTAGACCATGACCTCCATCGCCCGGCCCCGCAGGCTCGTCGCCACTTCCCGGGAAAGGAGCTTGGCCGAGGAGCCCGAGACGAATATCTCGATGCCGCCGGCGTCCATCAAGCGGCGGACGAGGCCCTCCCAGCCCGGCACGGTCTGGACTTCGTCCAGGTACAGGGTCATCCCGCCCGCCTCACGCAGGCCCGGGAACTGGCGCGCGTGCTCCTCGATCAGCCAGCCGAGCTCGGCCACCGACAGGCCAACCAGCCGCTCGTCCTCGAACGAGACAAGGATCTGCGCCTCGCGGGTGCGCCCTTCGACCAGACGGTCGGCCCGGCACTGGGCCAGGAATGAGGTCTTGCCGCCGCGGCGTACACCGATGACCGCGTACACCTTGCCGGGGATACCGGGCAGGCGTACGTCGCGCCGTGTCAGAGCAGGGGGTACCGCCGCCAACGACTCGGCGAGCTTCAGGCGCAGGAGGTCGTGGGAGATTGTCATTGTCATAAGGACACTCTACGCCACATCGGTCCTGAGGGGAAGGACAATTCTGTCGCAGGAGCGGCTGGCTTCCGGCACGAGCGCTTACGCGATGCCTCGTTGATGGCCTCCGCACGCCGAGAAGTCATCGCGGCTCCTCCGCCCGCGCCAGCAGATCAGCGAACGGGAAGTTCACGCTCGCGCCGTTGAAGTCCGTGGTCACCCCGCTCCGCTGGAAGGGGCGGCGCAGGTAGTGAACGCGGTGGGTCTCGCCGGGATATAGGGACAGACACTATTTCTTGAGATCCTTTCTTGGTCTTCCCCTCTGCAACACGTGTCTTACTCGTCCAGTGTCCTGCGCACTTTCCAGATGAACCCGTCTCTTCGCAGTGGCCGCTCTGTCATCATGCGCATCCGAATCGCTGTTGTTCCGAAAGACCGCCTGGCGATAATTCCTTCATTGCCTCACATGATACGGGTGGCCGGATGCAACGATTCGGGTAATCCGTGGCATGCACGATCAGGACCGCGAACACCACGAATTGTCACGATAATAGTGTCTGTCCCTATTTTCC
>JANGEZ010000100.1:0-6145 GCA_031838355.1 Candidatus Methylomirabilis sp. bin48
AGATGCCGGAACGTGAACAGTGGATGCGGGTGCGCGTGGGAATCTTTGTCCTGGGGCTCATGGGTCTTTTCATTGTCTTTGTCCTCACCATCGGAAGCCAGAGCCGAATCTTCGAGCGCCGCTACAGTCTGCACGCCTTCTTCGGCACCATCGAGGGGCTGAACGTCGGGGCGCCTGTCCGTCTTGCCGGCACCTCCATCGGCTCGGTCGATGACATTACCTTCAGCAAGGATCTTGCCAGTAAGAAGATTCGGGTCACCATAAGCCTCGACGCCAGACTCCAGGACCGGATACGTGAGGATTCGATCGCAAGTATCGGGACCGTCGGGTTAGTCGGAGACAAGGTGCTCGAGTTAACGGTGGGCAGCCTTGATAAGCCGGTCCTGCTCCCAGGGGCGACGATCGCGAGCATCGATCCACCCGACTATGCCAAGCTACTCCAAAAAGGCGATCAGATCGTCAGCAACGTGGTGAAGATCTCAGACGCCTTGGGCCAGCTCGTGGGCGGCGGAGCGGGGACGGAGGCGCGGCAGGATCTGGCCGAGAGCATCGCCTCCTTCAATCGGATCATGGGAGAGATCGAACAGGGGTCCGGGCTGCTGCATGCGCTGGTCTATGAGAAGCGCTCAGGTAACATCCTGAAAGAGTTATCTGAAACGACTGCCGCCCTTCAGCAGTTGTCCAACTTGATGAAGGAATTCCAGAGTCAAAAAGGGTTGGCGCATATCCTGTTTGCAGACCCACGAGCCGAGTCAATCATGACCGATCTCGATCAGACCTCCAAGAATCTCAAACTGGTATCGTCCCGCCTGGCTCAAGGAGAGGGAACGCTTGGAGCGCTCATCGACGATCCTGTGCTGTACGAGGATCTATCGTCCCTCCTGCGGGGAGCGAATCGCAGCCGGATCCTGCGAAGCCTGATCCAGTCCACCCGGCGGTCTGGCGCCTCCGCTGAGCCGCAATGAGTACGCCCTCTACGGTGTCGGTGATCCTCCACGGCCACTTCTACCAGCCGCCGCGTGAGAACCCCTGGACCGATGAGGTCGAGCAGCAGCCTTCCGCCGCCCCCTATCACGACTGGAATCAGCGGATTACTGCGGAGTGCTACGCGTCGAATGGATGGGCCAGGCTCCTGGACCACGAAGGCCGGATTGTCAGGCTGGTCAATAACTATGCCGGCATCAGCTTTGACATCGGCCCCACGCTCTTTCGCTGGCTGGAGCGGAAGGCCCCCGAGACCGTTCGCCGCATTATCGAGGGCGACCGTGACAGTGTGGCTCGGTGTGGCGACCACGGCAATGCCATGGCCCACCCGTATGTCCATGCAATCCTGCCGCTCGCCGACCCAAAGGACCGCGCCACGCTGGTCAAGTGGGGGATTGCCGAGTTCCGCTCCCGCTTCGGCCATGAGCCGGAAGGGATGTGGCTTCCGGAAACGGGCGTGGACCTGGCGACGCTGGAGCTGCTCAGTAAGCACGGGATCCGTTACACCGTCTTGGCGCCCTGGCAAGCGACCCGGGTTCGTCCGCTGGGAGGAGAGCGGTGGCATGAGCTGGGCTCGGACTGGATCGATCCTACGCGCCCATACACGTGTCGCCTGCCTCATGGGGGTACGATCGATCTGTTCTTCTACGATGCAGCCCTGTCCCGTGCCATCGCCTTTGATGGCCTGTTGCAGGGGTCAGATCGCCTCGCCGGCCGACTCGTCGAGGTCGCCCGTAGCTCGCCATCACGCCTGCATATCCTCTGCACCGACGGCGAATCGTACGGCCATCACAGCAGGTTCGGAGAACGCGCGCTGGCCGTCCTACTGGCGAAAGAGACCGCGCCACAAGAGCTTGCGATCACCAACTTCGGGGCCTATCTCGCGAGCGCGCCCCCCACGCATGAGGTCGTCATTCGGGATGGAAGCGCCTGGAGTTGCGCCCATGGCCTGGGGCGGTGGAAAGAGGACTGCGGGTGCAGCACCGGTGGCCAGCCGGGCTGGCGACAGGGCTGGCGCGTTCCCTTCCGAGGAGCCATTGATGGCCTTCGCGACGATCTGCAACACCTCTTTGCAGAACAGGCAGATCGGTTGTTCACCGATGTCTGGGCCGCGAGGGACGGTTACATTGCCTTGCTCCTTGATCGGGGCAACCCCTCGATCGAGGAGTTTTTTGGGGCGCAGACCAGCCGATCGCTCTCGCTGCAGGACAGAGTAACGGCACTGCGACTGTTGGAGCTGCAGCGACATGCCCTCCTGATGCAGTCCAGTGACGGTTGGTTTTTTAGCGACATTTCTGACATTGAGGCCGCGCAGAACCTTAAACATGCAGCGCGGGCTCTCGACCTTGCGTCCGCCTTTGTGGCTGTGAACATGGAGGCGAAATTTCTAGCCAGGCTTCAGACCGCGAAGAGTAATATTCCTTCTGAGCGCGACGGCCGGCGCATCTGGGAGGTCAGAGCTCGCACTTCACAGATCGACCTCACTCACCCCGCAGCCCTGTACACCATGCGGTCGCTGGTGGAGGACCTGCCTGACCCTTATCGCGTGTACACCTTTAACCTCCATCGACTGTGTCTTGAGCGCTTTCCCCTTATAAATGGAACGATGATCGTCGGTGGCATCGAGGTATCTTCATCCCTCACCATGGAGCGCGAGGAGTTCGGGTTTGTCCTGAAGTGGTTGGATGCCGATGGGATGACCGGCTATCTGTTTCCTTGGGGGGGAGAGGAAGATCTGAAGCGATGGCAGGAGGCGTTTGAGGGGCAGGTTAAAGGCGTATCACTGCCGAGTTACAGCCAGGCGACGCCGATTTCATTAAAGATGCTTTCCCCGGAAGAGCGACAGGAGGTCTTAATGGCGCTCTACAGAGGGTGGGAAGTGTTCCGCAAACGCTACGATGAACTGGCGGCACGAACCCAGGGGTTACTCCGCGCTTTCTTCGACGGGGGACTCTCTCCCCCTGAGGCACTGAGAGCCCCGGCTGAGTTTACCGTAATCCGCAACCTGGAGGAGTCCATACAGCAGTGGCTATCCGATGACGGGGCCGATCTGTACCGCAGCCTGCTCATGCTGGCCGATGAGGCGAAGCGACTCGGCCTTCTGCAGCAGGAGCACCTGCAGGATCTCCTGTCCCGGGCATTCGGGATGCGGGTGAGACGGTTGCGCGAGTGTCCTGACCTGGATGGACTCCGGGGGGTGCAGAAGGTTGTCGACCTCGCTGACCGGATGGGCTACGCCCTGGACCGACCAGAACCTGTTGCCCTGATGTATGAACTCCTCACGCACGAGGTACCGCCACTGATCGAGCGGGTACTGCAGGCCGAGTCCAGGGAGGAGTGCAATCTGGTCTCGGCTGTTCTTCGTCTAGGCGAACGGTTTGGGTTTTCGACCGGAAGGCTTCGGCAGCGCCTTCGTCCAATCGAAGAGCAACTGGCGGCGGATCCCGGCCTCTGGCCCTAAAGGCAGCATGCCGTCAACGTAGGGGCGCGGCTTGCTGCGCCCTAATCGGGCAGGGCAAGCCCTGCCCCTACGTTGACGGCTGATAGCTGCACAAGGAGCAATCTGATGGAAGGCTTAGGCAGTGGAACACTGGTGCTGGAGGCAGTGTTCATCTTCATGCTGATTCTGATCAACGGCTTCTTCGCGGGCTCCGAGGTCGCGATCATCTCGCTCCGGCGAAGCCGGGTACAGGAGCTTGTAGAAGTAGGAGATGACCGGGCATCGACGGTTCAGCGGCTCAAGGATGACCCCGACCGATTTCTGGCCACCATCCAGATCGGGATCAACCTTGTCAGCACGCTGGCCTCCGCGATTGGCGGGGCACTGGCAGTGAGGGTGATCCGCCCCTTGCTTGATCGCCTTCCAGGCGGCGGACTGGGGGCGGCGGGTGAGCTAGTCGCCCTTGGGATAGTGGTCGTTGTCATCACCTATCTCACTATCGTCTTCGGAGAGCTGGTCCCCAAATCGCTTGCTCTCCGCTATGCGGAACGGGTCGCCCTCGCGATCGCCAGACCTCACGAGGCCTTGGGCCGTTGGTTCTCGTTGATCGGTCGTCCACTGACCGCTTCAAGCCGCCTGATTCTCTCGCTTTTCGGCGCTGCCCCTCAGGGGACGACAGGGTTTGTCAGCGAGGCGGAGATCAAGCTGATGGTTCAGGAGGGGAAGGAGAAGGGGATCTTCGACCAGACAGAGCAGGAACTGATCCACAGTGTCTTCGAATTCACGGAGACCTCGGTCAAGGAGGTCATGATCCCTCGCCCTCAGATCGATGCGATCGAGCTGGAGACCCCGCTGGCAGAGGTGCTCAAGTTCGTAGTGGAGACGGGCTACTCCCGCTACCCCGTCTACCACAAGAGTCTTGACGACATCTGCGGCGTCCTACACTACAAGGACCTGCTGCGGCTGCAACTGGAGAACCGCGAGTTCTCCCTCAAAACCATCACACATCCCGCCTACTTCGTCCCGGAGACGATGCAGGTCAGCCAGCTCCTGAAGGAGCTGCAACGGCGGCGTCTCTCGATGGCGATTGTGGTGGATGAGCATGGGGGCGTGGACGGGCTGGTCACCATGGAGGATCTCATCGAAGAGATTGTCGGAGAGATCCACGACGAGCACGAGGCTACCGAGAAGCCCGTCGAACGGCTGAGGGACGGCTCGCTCATTATCGACGCTTCTCTGAATATCAAGGACCTGCGGGACGAGCACGGGTTACCATTCCCTGAGTCGCCTACCTACGAGACCCTGGCGGGTTTTATGCTGAATCAACTTCAGCGGATGCCCAAGGCCGGCGACATTATCATCTATCAAGGCAAGAAGCTGACAATCGTGGACATGGACGGCCGACGGCTCGCCCGAATCAAGATCGAAGAGCTGCCAGCAACGCATTGAGCAGGAGACGTTGAATGAATCAGTTCTCCCTAATAGGCTTCCTGATTCTCGCAGTGGTCATCGCAACCTTTTCCATTCAGAACTCGGGCGAGGCGATCGTCACCTTCATCTGGTGGCAGTTTCAGAGTTCGCTGGTGGTCGTGATCCTGATTTCAACCGCCCTCGGAGCGATCATGGCGATCTTCTTGAGCCTTCCCGGAACCTTCCGGATGCGAATGCGATTACGGGAGCAGACCCAGCGAATCGCTGAGCTGGAGCAGCGACTCCAAGAGTGTGAAACGACACACACCAAGGACATGTCCGGAACTCGGTAATCGACCGGGAATCTCTATCTCGGGTTTCTTGCCGAAGGCGTTCCAGGGTAGGTGCCTGGAGCGTCTAGACCATAAGCAGGACTCCCCAAAAGTGGAAAGTAGAAGCTGATTTGGTATACAATATCAGTCACTGGATCACGCAACATGGAAATCTTGGTTACAACTGAAGGAGGAATCGAAACATGAAACACCTGATCTCGTTATGCTGCGCGACGCTTCTGCTTGTTGCCTGGACATCCCAGGCCCGTGCCCACGGCGGTGAGTCGATGAGCGGCATGGACGAAGCGGATGCATGCGTCCTAAAGAAGGGCCACTACACGGTTCACTTTACGGCCTATCAGCAACAATACGGCGCATCAGAGATCGGCATGTTGCACGAAGTAGGGTCCGAAAAGGTAAAAAAGGAATTTAAGTCGTACTGCGAAGGGATCCCGAAGACAGGCAAGCTGTCGATAGCTTTTGACCTGTTCAATGAAGAGATGCGAGCCCTGCCCATTTCCGTCCGGATTGTTGAGGCCCCTGCAGGCCACGAAGATAAGGGCAGCAGTCAACACTCCCATGACATCCTCTCACTTCCGCCGACGGTGTACCGTGATGGGTCGATCAGGCTCGATGCCGACATTCCCACAGCCGGTCAGTACATGGCCATTATGAAGTTGGAAAGTGTCGGGCCTGGGATTGCCCATAAGCCTCATTCCGCTTCCGACCCTGGGGACCTGGACACGGTCAAGCATAGTCACGGTAGCGGTGACCCAACAGAGGCAGAAATACACGCCGTTGATCCAACGTTCAGCGTTCCCTTTACGGTAGGTCTCGAAACACAGTCGCGCCTCCCCTCGTATTTCTCAAACGTGGGGAAGGATGCAGCCGGCGTATTACTCGGCGTGTCGGTCATCATAGGCGGCATAATATTCTACAGATACGGCAAGCGGAAAAAGCAAGCCTAAAAGGGGTAGCA
>JANGEZ010000101.1:0-3278 GCA_031838355.1 Candidatus Methylomirabilis sp. bin48
CGCCATCGGGGGGATGACTTGGCGCTCCCCTGAAGGGGCACTGGTGGATGTCATCGAGTGTCAAGCGCCTTGGGTGGCGGATGCGCTCCAGTCTCTGCAACAGGACCCCCAGGGACTTCCCGTGCTGGACCTGCCGTACCTCGTCCTGATGAAGGTGGAGGCGGGACGGGCGCAGGATCTGGCGGATGCGGCGCGGATGCTGGGATTAGCAGTGGAGCCGCGTCGCCAGGAGACGCGGGAGACATTCCGCCGCTGGTTGCCCGACGCCCTGGAGGACCTGGAAAGCCTCATCACCCTGGGCTGTCTGGAGATGCACTGACCATGTCCGTCACAGAGCCGTTGCAAGAGATCAGTGCTCGCCACGTCGAGAAGAGGTCGTCCTCTATGAGACGCGCGCCTCTTAACACTCTAGAGAAGCGGCTGCTGTCGGAGATTAAAGCCCTTTACAGCAAGAGGCTTGTTTCAGTCGTGGTGTTCGGTTCGGCCGGACGAGGCACACAACGGTGCGACTCAGACCTGGACGTCCTGATTGTCGCTGATCAACTCCCCAGGGGAAGAATGAAGCGTGTGGAGGAGTTCTCGGTTGTCGAGAACCGGATTGAGCCTTTCTTGAAATCTCTTCAGAAAGCGGGCATTGCCGCCGATCTCTCTCCCGTATTCAAAAGCCCTGAAGAAGCGGAGAGAGGGAGTCCGCTGTTCCTCGACATGGCGGAGGATGCTCGCATTCTTGTGGATCGCAACGGGTTTTTTGCGGCCGTACTGAAACGTCTTCGAGGCCGGTTGGAGCAACTGGGCGCAAGAAGAATCTGGGTAGGAAACGCATGGTACTGGGACCTCAAACCGGACTATAAGCCCGGAGAATGCTTCGAGTTATGACCAACGAAGACTTGGCCCACAGTTATCTTCAGGCGAAACGCATTGAAAACATTGACCCTTCGACAAGCTCAGGGCGAACGGGATATGTAAAGCTATGTATGAGACACTACACTAGTGCCCATATCACCGTGAGCCGCCTGGCGGGGGGATCTAGCAAGGTCTATGTGCCGCCCCAAAAATATTTGCTCGGTATCGACCTAATGTGATACGGTTTTGCGTGAACAATGATACATAAGACTCCTCTTCCCAAAGATATTCAACAGCGGCTTGGGTCACTCGGCCAGGCGCTGGATCGTTGCCCCGGCATCCTCTTCGCCTACCTATTCGGAGGGGCGACAGCTTCACAGCTCAGGCCCCTCAGCGACGTCGATGTGGCCGTTTATCTCAATGAATCGGTTGATCCTGTCGAGGGGACGTTGGAGGCCATGGGAGTAGTGACCGCTCATTTGGGAACCGACGAGGTAGATCTGGTGATCCTCAACACCGCGCCAATAGCCCTAACGGGACGGATTCTTCAGACCAGGCGGGTCATCTCCGACCGCGATCCGCTCCGCCGTCACCGCTTCGAGTCCCTCGCGCTCCGGGAGTTCTTCGACTTTCGCGTCTTCGAGCATCGTCTTTTGGCCAGGAGATATGGGAGTGGTTGACAGAGACCTCCTCCTCCGAAAGCTTTCGGACCTCGATCAATATCTGGGCCAAGTGTCAGAGTACAAGGGTATCACCCTCGATCAGTATCGAATGGACTGGAAGATCCAGCGGATTGTCGAGCGGACCCTGCAGATGGCTATCGAGGTGTGCGTGGACATCGCCAACCACATCATCGCCGACCGAGGGCTTCGGATCCCAGCAACCTATGCCGAGACGTTCGAGGTCTTAGGTGAGGCTGGGCTCTTGGACACGGCGCGGCGAGATGCCATGGTTCGCATGAGCAAGTTCCGCAATGTGATCGTCCATGACTATGCGCGCGTAGACTCCGCAATCGTTGTACGGATCCTGCGCGAGCATCTTGACGACATGACCCGGTTTAAGGACGTCGTGCGGGAGTGGATATAGCTTGAGTGAGGCTGCTCCGCAAGGATGCAGGGTAAGGAATGAAGATGACTGCGGTAGCGGCCCGACGTCGGCTGCTATTGGACATAGCCCGCAGACGGGCGCAACCGGGAACCGGCAGCGCCAGAGTCTTCTTGGAATCCCGGACCGCCGTGGCGCGCTGGCCTGATCTCACGCCGACGCTTACCGGCATCCCGTGGGCCGTGGTAGGAGCGGTTGCCACGCGAGCGTACATGCCGGAGCGCGCCACGCAGGATCTGGATATCCTGGTGGCTGCTGCCGACCACGACAATGTCACGGTGCGTCTTGAACGTGCCGGTTTTCTTCCCGTACAGCAACTCACCATCGGAGGGATGACCTGGCGCTCGCCGGAAGGGATGCTGGTGGATGTTATCGAATCCCACGCGCCTTGGGTTGCTGACGCGCTCCGGTCGCTCACGCAGGACCCTCAGGGTCTCCCCATTCTTGATCTGCCGTACCTCGTCCTGATGAAGGTTGAGGCGGGACGCGCGCAGGACCTGGCGGACGCGGCGCGAATGCTCGGAGCGGCATCGGAGGCGTGCTGTCAGGCGACTCGTGAGATTATCCGCCGTTGGTTGCCTGAGGCGCTGGAGGATCTGGAGAGCCTCATCATCCTGGGTCGCCTGGAGATGCAGTGACCATGTCCGTCACAGAGTTGTTGAAAGAGATCAGCGCCCGCTACCACCTTGGGGCAGTGTATGCCTTCGGCAGTCGAGCGACCGAAGTTGCCGGCCGGGTACGCGGCGAGGCGGTATCGCCGCAGTGTCCTGCGTCGGATGTAGACATCGGGATACAGCCTCTCTCCGACTACCGCCTGACGGCACAAGAGCGGGTCCGACTCTCCATCGAGTTGGAGGACCTGCTGGGGGTGACCCGCGTGGATCTGGTGGTGCTGCCGGAGGCCGACCCGTTTCTGGCGTTGGAGGTCATTCGTGGGGAACTTCTGTGGTGTGTCGATCCTGATGTACAGGCCGAGGATGAACTGTACATCTTGCGGCGTGCTGGGGACCTGGCGCCATACGCCCGTGAGCGCTGGCAACTGATCCTCTCAGGTGAGACGAGATGACCCCAGGCCAACTGAGTGCCAAGGTTATAGCGGAGCGAGTAGCATGGATCCGCCGGATGGTTGCCTCGCTCCGAAATCTGCCGGGATCCAGCTTTGCAACGTTCCAATCGGATCCTCGCAACCTTGCAGCCGCCGACTCGTATCTACGCCGGGCACTGGAGGCGGTGCTCGATCTGGGACGACATATCCTGGCCAAGGGGTTTGGGCGGGGTGTCAGCGAATATAAAGACGTCGCCAAGGTCCTGGTAGAGGTGGGTGTGCTGGA
>JANGEZ010000102.1:0-2719 GCA_031838355.1 Candidatus Methylomirabilis sp. bin48
CAATAAGAAAGCAGTGGCCATGACGGATTTCGAGAACGCCAAAGACAAAGTGATGATGGGCGTCGAGCGGAGGAGCATCGTCATCAGCGAGGAGGATCGAAAGCTAACCGCCTACCATGAGGCCGGACACGCCCTGGTGGCGAAGGTCCTCCCCGGAACCGACCCGATTCACAAGGTGACGATTATCCCGCGGGGCAGAGCGCTCGGCATGACTCAGCAGTTGCCCATCGACGAGAAGCACAACTACGCGAAGGAGTACCTCCTCAACCAGATCGCAATCATGATGGGCGGACGTGTTGCGGAGGAGTTGGTCTTCGGTCAGATTACCACCGGCGCAGGGAACGACATTGAGCGGGCAACTGATCTGGCTAGGAAGATGGTGTGCGAGTGGGGCATGAGCGAGAAGCTGGGCCCTCTCACATTCGGCAAGCGTGAAGAGATGATCTTTTTGGGCCGGGAGATCGCCCAGCATCAGGATTATAGCGAACAGACGGCGGTGGAGATCGATCGAGAAGTAAAAGGGATCGTCATGACCAACTACGACAAGGCTAAGGCGCTGCTTATCGAACGAATTGGTATCCTGCACGCCCTGGCTAAGGCCCTGCTGGAAACCGAGTCGCTTGACGGCCTTCAGATCGATGCTATCGTGAACGGGGCTGCTGCCCCGGCCCCGGTACCAGCCTAAGGCGCAGTCCTCTGCCCCTTGGCCAGGGGCCGCAGGCGAGGACGACTGGAACTCTTCCTTCGACTGCCTCGCCCACCGGTGTTGTCTGCCTTCTTTGCCGGCTTATGGATGAACTACCCCGCGCAGCGCGCTGCGGGGTATCGTCTTCTGTTCTGGCCCGTCATTCCGTGCTTGACGCGCCTGCCCCGTACTGGATACGGGGGAATCCAGTCGGGCCCTCTGGATACCGGCGCCTGCCCCGGACCCCGATCCGGGGTCCGCCGGTATGATGAACTCGCGGCAAGCCGCGTGGAATGAACCCCCAGTGGATTCAACCCAATGACCAGACAGGCCAGATAGACCAAATAGACCAAGTTGACTCAACAGACGCAATGAACGCAATAACGCCATTAGTCTTTCGCTGTCGGGACCACCTGCTGGATGTTCAGGAAAAGACCTGGATCGTGGGGGTGTTGAACATCACCCCGGATTCTTTTTCCGATGGCGGTCGCTTCCTGGATCCTGGGGCGGCTACCGATCAGGCGCTGCGGTTGGTGGAGGAGGGAGCCGATATCCTGGAGCTGGGTGCTGAATCAACCCGTCCAGGCGCCGTCCCTGTCTCTGTGGACGAGGAGCTTCGCCGGATCCTTCTGGTTCTACGCAACCTGCGGCCCAAGCTTACGATCCCAGTGGCGGTGGATACCTATAAACCGGAGGTGGCAAGGGTAGTCCTGGAGGAAGGGGCAGACATCATTAACGATGTTTATGGCGTTCGAGGAGAGGGGCGTCTGGCAGCGGTGGTGGCTGAGAAGCGCGCCGGTCTTGTCATTATGCACATGAAGGGGACCCCTCAGGATATGCAAATCGAACCGCGCTACCACGATGCCGTAGGTGAGGTTTTGGCCTTCCTGGCCGATCGCGTCGCCTTTGCCGAGCGTATGGGCGTTGACCCTCAGTCAATCGTTGTAGATCCAGGGCTGGGATTCGGGAAGCGGCCGCAGGACAATTTGGCTCTGCTCCGACATCTGGCGGAGCTTGATTGTCTTGGGAAGCCGATTATGGTTGGTCCATCGCGTAAGTCGCTCGTTGGGAATGTACTGAATCTTCCTGTTGAGCAGCGCCAATACGGTACGGCGGCCTGTGTCGCGGCGGCGGTGCTGCATGGTGCGGCCTTTGTCCGAGTTCATGAGGTTCGGTCTTGTGCGCATCTGGTCAGGATGCTGGACGCGATCAGAAGGGCGTAGCGGCCATGGGGCCACAATTGTCCAATTTATTACGGGGAGCATTAACTAGATTGCACCCTTGCACAACATCTCCAGCAACTTCCCCCTTTACAAAAGGGGGACTGAGGGGGTTTTACCGATCGTTCAAATCCCCCCTTACCCCCCTTTGCTAAAGGGGGGAGGCAAGCTATTTTATGCTCTGAGTAATAAGCCAATTGACGCCGTAGATGTGCTGATCGTGTGCGGTTAGTCGGACCAAGGAGCGAGGTGAATCGTCCGGAGAAGGCTATCCCTCGACTATTAGTATTGGAGGACGGTCTCGTGACTTTGGTGTCGTGACCTTTCTTGAACCTCTCAGGAAATTAGTCAAAGTGGAAGGGTCTGCCCTCGTCTTCGTAAAGTGACCGCGGTGGCGAGGCGCATCGAGGAAAAAGGAGTGGTCGTGCGAAAACTATTCGGCACCGACGGCATTCGCGGTGTGGCCAACAGGGAGCCGATGACCCCGGAGACCATGGTCAAGGTGGGGCGCGCAACGGCTCACCTGTTACGCGGGACAAGCGAGCGACCCGCGATCGTGATCGGGAAGGACACACGCCTGACCGGCTATATGCTGGAGACGGCGCTGACCGCCGGCATCACCTCGATGGGCGTGGACGTGCTATTGGTGGGCCCGCTCCCGACGCCTGGGATCGCCTTTATTACGCGAAGCCTTCGAGCCGATGCTGGAGTGGTGATCTCGGCCTCCCATAATTCGTATGAGGACAACGGCGTCAAGTTCTTTTCTCACGACGGCCTGAAGCTGCCGGATGCGATGGAGCAGCGGATCGAGGAG
>JANGEZ010000103.1:0-3876 GCA_031838355.1 Candidatus Methylomirabilis sp. bin48
CGAGAAATCTACTACCGGCAGCCGGGTGTAGATCGTCTCGACGGCCTCGGCTTCCATTGAAGACCCGAGGTGGGGCCGGACTTGGTCAAAGAGACGAAAGAGATCAGGTGTCAGCTTTTGGAAGAGGCTGAGCAGCCACCAAGCCCGTCCGACGATAACCATGGTATTCCACAAGCACCCGTTCAGATACAGGGTCTGGGCAGTGCGGCGGTCAGGCTTCTCCCAAAACCGCCGTACCCCGTAGACCTCTGTACGGTGATGGCGTCCGAATAGGTCGCCCGCCTCGATCCAGCCATACTGGGGCTCCGTTCGGTCTGGTTCGCTCCCCAAGAGAACGAGACAACCGGGGGCTGTGGCCACGAAGGCGGCGGCCTCCTCGACATACGCCATGAACCGCTCCTCTTTGAGGATGAAGTGGTCGGCCGGCAGCAAAACGACGACAGCCTTTGGATCCCGCTGGTAGACGTGCAGCAGCGGCAAGAGGATGCCTGGGCCTGTCTCCCGGTTGCTGGGCTGGACAATGACGGTGGCCGGTGGGCGGTCATGGAGTTCCTCCTGAGCATAGACAAGATGTGGGCGGGTCACGACGGTCAGGAGACGCTCAGGCGGGATGAGCCGTTCAGCCCTGGCAAGCGTGTGCCTGAGCATCGAGCGGCCGCCGAAGAGGGAACAATACTGTTTTGGACGCTCAGAGCCGAACCGCGACCGGATGAAGGGCTGAAGCCTCTTCCCCTCGCCGCCTGCGAGGACGATCCCCCAAAGATGATCAGTTGTTTCAGGCATACCCTCTCCTCTTTTCCTTCATGCGAGCAATTAGAAGACCCAAAGTCTCTCTCATGACTAATGGGAAGATAGCCGGGGAATGTTGCTGTCAAATGAAGGGGTGATGACGAGGAGGTAAATTCTGTATGTGGCAACTCAGCCACGGGCGATTGCCTCTCGCGGCCAATTCCGCTTCTCGGGCAGCGTGACAAACAGAGCGACCAGGGTCCGCACGCCGAGTGAACGGATCAGGTTCACCATTAGGGCGAGGTAGCCGACCAGCAGGACCGCGCCGAAGCCGGCCGCCAGGTACATCTCGCCGAGATAGGTGGCCTCCCCCACGTACAGGGTCCGCCGCAGCATCCCGTCGAGCCCGGCGAACCCCATCGCCACCGACATGCCGATACCCCCGATCATCTGGCACCAGAAATGGACGTTGGAGAGGAACAGGCTCTTGACTGGCCTTTTGGTCACCAGCGGAAAGATCGTATAGAGCGCGGCGAACAGGGTGCAGGAAAGCCCGACCAGGATTTGCATGTGGGCATGGGCGCCGATCACCCACTGGGTATTGTGCAGGATGCGGTTCATCCCCAGGTCGGCCTGCAGGATCCCGGCCGGCACCCCCAAGCCGAACCCCACGATTCCGCCCAGCAGAAACTTCAGGGACATCGTCATCGGGAGGGGGCGCGCCTGCCAGAGCGTGGCCAGAGTACAGAAGACGGCGATCCCGGAGGTCACCAGCTCGAAGGCGGTGATCAGCTCGCCCGAAAGGAGCTTCATCCACCCTGGCTGCGTCTGGTCGGAGAGCAGATGGTGGCTCCAGACGAACCAGGAGACCACGAGCTCCACGAAGAGGGCGGCGCGGGCGACGTGTTGCATGTAGAGCGGTCGCCCAGTGATCAGCATGGCCATGAGGTACCAGGACCCCGCCACGTAGATCAGCACCAGCCCATCGGCGATCAGGTCCAACCCCCACCAGTAGATGTTCTTGTACAGTAAAGCGTCGAACCAGGTCGTGGGCAGCGCGATCCCGTTCAATCCGTACACGGCGTAGACCACGAAGATCAGCGAAATCGCGCCCAGCACCACGGCATCCAGGACCGTGTCGATCGTGCCGCGGAAGATCGCCACGATCGGCAGGGGGACGTCAGGATGCTCGATTGTCGTGCGGCCCCGTGCGGTGCGATACAGGTTAACCACCCCATCGAGGCCAAGGCTGGAGACCAGCAGGGCGGAGACGGGCTTGTCCTCCGGCCTTCTGTAGAACACCGTGGCAAAGAGGTTGAAGCAAAAGATCAGGATCGCGGTCATGATGGTCAGCATGCCGGTGGCGTACACCAGGAGGCCCACCGGCCTGGAGGCCGTTACCGGCAGCGGCCAATAGTTGGTGTAGAGCGCCGAGTGAGAGAAGAGGAGGCTACTCAACCAGACGATGAGCACCCCGGCGGCCATGAGCCTCCAGTTCCACTCAGCCGCCCGGATGCTGTAGAGATCCTTCTTGAGCAGCGTAGGGACCAGGAAGGAGAATGCGCCCATGACGAGCATGAAGCTGTATCCAAAGATCCCCACGATGGGGTGGGCGTTCAGCACGGCGTAAAAGTGATCGGGTGCCAGCAGCGGAATGTTGGCCAGCTCTGCCCGCATCATCATCCCCTCCAGTGTGGCGAGCCCGTAGAAGAGCAGGGCTGCGACGACGAAACGCAGGGTAACTTTTTGTAGCGGTGTGAGATCGCAAAGCGACATCATGGTCTATCTGCCGGCTACGCGAAGGTCTGACGCGACCTCGATCACGTGCTTCGCGTGCATCGTCCAGGTTTGGGGCCCAGCGTACTCCGTGGAGCGGATCGAATACCGGCCGGGCGCGGAGAAGGCCCAGACGATGTCGTTGTCATGGCCCGGGACGACCTGCATCTGGAACTCCATCCGCCCGTTCTCGCGAAAGACCCCAAATCCGTAGGTCAGGTCTTCGGACCGAACCCTGAACCGCACGAGCTCCCCTTGCGTGATCCTGATACCGTCGCCGGGGAGGCGAAACTGATGGCCTTGAACAGTGACGGCGATGTCCCGGTCGGGGGTCAGACTGGAACGCTGAAGCTCCCACGCGACCCATGGCACCTGCCATGCGGTCAGCACGTGGAAGGTGATCGACACGACCACCAGGAAGCCGATCCACCCATAAAATGGAATCTTCGCCATCCACGACGCATGTCGCCCAGAGGTCAACCCGCGCGTGTAGAACCACATCATGGAGAGCACGGTAAGCACCATGACCGAGTAAAAGCCTTTCATGAGCAGTGATAGTGGCATTGGCGCCTCCTTCTTTCTCTGTGTTTCCAGTACAACAGCTAACGAAGCGAAGACCCTGAGTCTCTCTTATGACTGATGGGAGGATACCCGGGAAATGTTGCCGTCAAATGAAGGGGTGGTGACGAGGGGGTAAATTCGACCGGCGGAGGTGAGGATTTCGATCACATCCGCCAGGCGTTCCGATGTTGGTGCAGATTAGTGATTGTCATCTACACGACCATCCTGGTCAGTGTGACCCCCGAAAAAGGCTTGATAACCTCGATAAGACGTTATAGATTGCAACACGGTAGCGTTCGAGGATGTATGGATCACCACCCAGGTGATCCTGCTCAATGGATTGAGTGAGTGCGCTACCCCGCAGCACGCTGCGGGGTAGCGTCTTCTATTCTGTCCCGTCATTCCGGGCTTGACAAGCCTGCCCCGGACCTGATCCGGGGTCCGCCGGTATGACGAACTCGCGGCAAGCCGCGTTGGCACGCAGTGTTCAGTTCGGGTTGTTCTGCCCCTGACCGTCGCAGCGAACTCTCGCTTAGTGGCAGCGTGGGGGAGGAGTGTCCCCCGGCGGTGGGCGGGATTCGGGTAGTGCCGTACTGGAGGCGGCTCTGCCCAGGCATCAGTAGGTTCCAGCACCGTGCGGAAGGAGAGATCACATGGGTAAGTCGATAACGTCGATGATCACGGGATTCGTCGTGGTGTTCGTTGTGGGGCTCTCTGTCGGCTGGGCACAGCAGGCCACGGTCACGCTCGTGTCGCCGAAGGATGGGGACGCCATCGGCTCCAGCCTATTGATACAGTGGGAGTTCAAGC
>JANGEZ010000104.1:0-4951 GCA_031838355.1 Candidatus Methylomirabilis sp. bin48
AAAAAGTTCGCCAGGCTTCGACCGTACCTGTACCGGCACCGGCGGTTCCTGTTCATCGGCCTGGCTGCGCTAGTCATGACTGACCTGTGCGGGCTGGCCATCCCGTGGCTGACCAAGGATGCTCTGGATACCTTCCTGGCCGGTCCAGAGCCGGCCATCGCCTTCTGGAAGTATCCTGCCCTGATTGTGCTGGCCGCGGGCTTTCAAGTGATCTTCCGCTACTTCTGGCGGACTCACGTGTTCGGGTTCTCGCGGCACATCGAGTGGGATTTCAGGAATGCGATCTTTGCCCACCTGCAGCGCCTGCCGCTCAGTTACTTTACCCACACCAAGACCGGTGACCTGATGTCGCGGATGACCAACGATATGGTCTCCCTCCGCGAGATGCTGGGGATGGGGGCCATGGCCACCATCGACGCCGTCCTGATGATGTCCGCCAGCCTGCTGCTGATGGTGGTTATCGATCCGTGGCTTACGCTGTGGAGCCTCCTGCCCCTACCCGGCATCACCGCCCTCATGCTCGTGTCCGGTAACCGCATCTTCAACCGATATCGGGATATCCAGCGGCATCTCAGCACCCTCAGCACATTTGTCCAGGAGAACCTGGCCGGCATCCGGGTTGTCCAGGCCTACGCGCAGGAGGAGAACCAACAGCGACATTTCGGCGGATTAAGCCAGGAGTATCGGGTGAAGAACCTCGATCTGGTCAAGCGCTGGGGGTATTTCTGGCCGGTAACGAGCTTTCTGTCCGGCTTGGCCGCCACGGTCGTCTTGTGGCTCGGCGGCCGCAAGGTCGCCATGCAAACAATGTCCCTCGGGGAACTGGCCGGCTTCTATGGGTACCTGGCCATACTCACCTGGCCCATGATGGCGATCGGGTACGTGATCACGCTCTATCAGCGCGGTTCGGCCGCGCTGGCTCGCCTCGTGGAGATCCTGGATGCGCCGGTTGCGGCGGGATATCAGACGCCAGGGACCTGGCAGGTCTCGGAGTTACACGGCAAGATCGAGTTTCGCAATCTGTCTTTCCGCTATGCCCCCGATGCGCCGCTCGCCCTTGAAGGAATCACCCTTACGATCCCGGCCGGCACCTGGTGCGGGGTAGTGGGCGAGACCGGCGCCGGGAAGAGCACGCTGGTGGGCCTCTTGCCGCGCCTGCACGAGTCGCCGCCCGGAACCGTCTTCATCGATGACATCGAGCTCCAGCAGCTTCCCCTGGAAACCCTGAAGCAAGCCATCGGCTTCGTCTCCCAGGACATCTTTCTGTTCTCCGACACGATCCGGGAGAATATCCTCTTCGGTAACGGCGACGCCACATCGGAGGAGCTGGAGATGGCGGCCGATCTCGCCCAATTAACTCCCAGCATCCAGGGGTTTACGCACCAGTTCGAGACGCTGCTGGGGGAGCGGGGGGTGAGGTTGTCCGGTGGCCAGAAACAACGGACGGCGCTGGCTCGGGCTATCATCAAGAATCCGCCCATCCTGATCCTGGACGACGCCTTCTCCAGCGTGGACACCGAGACCGAGGAGCGGATCCTCGAGCAGTTGAAAGGGTTCATGCGCGGGCGGACCGCGATCCTGATCTCACACCGGATCTCGACGGTCATGGCGGCTGATCAGATTATCTATCTGAAGGATGGTCGGATCGTGGAGCGGGGTAGTCACGAAGCGCTGCTGGCCTTGCGGGGCCACTATTACCGTCTATATCGCCGACAGTTGTTAACTCGAGAGATTGAAGCCCTGAGCGATAATGGAGGGGCACGGTGATCAAGGAAGAGCAGAGTCATCAGGACGAGGAGTTACTGGGCAAAGCCTACGATGCCCAACTGATGCGGCGGCTGCTCAGGTACCTTGTGCCGTATCGATTGTGGGTCGCGGTCTCCCTCCTGCTCCTGTTCCTGACCACAGGGATGCAACTGCTCGGGCCGTATATCACGAAGGTTGCTATTGATACTCATATCGCCGCCCACGACCTGCATGGCCTGAACCTCGCAGTCCTGGCCTACCTGGTCACTGTACTCATCGGGTTCCTGTCCCAATACGCCCAGAGCTACACCATGCAGTATACGGGCCAGCGAGCCATGCATGACCTCCGGACGCAACTCTTCACCCACGTGCAACGACAGGATCTCGCCTTCTTCGACAGGAATCCGGTTGGCCGGCTCATGACGAGGGTTATCAACGACGTGGAGACCCTGAACGAGCTGTTCGGATCGGGGATGGTCGCGCTGCTGGGCGATCTGCTGACGCTGATCGGGGTCGCGGTAGCCATGTTGGCGTTGGACTGGCGTCTGGCCGTGATCTCATTCGCGACCTTCCCGTTCATCCTGCCCGCGACGGCCGCCTATCGCAAACGGGCGCGCGAAAACTACCGCGACAGCCGACGGATCCTGGCCCGGATGAATGCGTTCCTCCAGGAGAATATCTCCGGTATGGCCACCATCCAGGCCTTCGGTCAGGAGGCGCGTCACTTCCGCAGGTTCAAAGAGATCAACGCCCAGCATCGGGACGCGTTGCTCCAGAGCATCCAGTACAATGCGATCTTCTTCCCCTCAATCGAGCTCTTCAGCGCCATCACCGTCGGCATCGTGCTCTGGGCGGGCGGCGCCATGATCCTCGACGAACGGGTTCTCCCCGGCGTCATCATCGCCTTTGTTCAGTATGTGAACCGTCTCTTCACGCCGATCCGCGATCTGGCGGAGAAGTACAACATTCTGCAGGCGGCGATGGCATCGAGCGAACGGGTGTTCAAGCTGCTCGATGTGCAGGAATCGCTGGCGGGACCTGCCGCACCTACCCACCCTCTTCGCCTGCGCGGCGAGATCGAGTTCAGCGATGTCTGGCTCTCCTACGCGGCCGGTGAGCCGGTCCTCAAGGGGATCTCCTTACGGGTGGCCCCTGGCGAAAAGGTGGCCTTGGTCGGCGCCACGGGCGCCGGGAAGACCTCGATCATCTCGGCTCTCTGCCGGTTCTATGACGTCCAGCGCGGCAGCGTTCGCATCGATGGTATCGACGTGCGGGAATGGGACAAGCGAACGTTACGTCGGCACCTGGGGTTGGTACTGCAGGACGTCTTTCTCTTCTCCGGAGATATCGCGCGCAATATCAGCCTCGGCGATCCGGCTATTTCAGAAGCGCAGATGGCCGAAGCGGTGCGACGCGTTCACGCCCAGGGCTTTATCGATCGGCTACCCGGCGGCTTGCGCGCCGTCGTGGAGGAGCGCGGCTCGACACTCTCCCAGGGCGAGCGCCAGCTTCTCTCTTTCGCCAGGGCTCTGGCCTTCGATAGACCGATCCTGATCATGGACGAGGCGACCAGTTCGGTGGATACGGCAACGGAGTTGCTGATCCAGGATGCCCTGAGAGCGCTGCTGATCGGGCGGACCGCTCTGATTATTGCTCACCGTCTCTCGACAATCCAGTTCGTCGATCGGATCATCGTCCTGCATAAGGGGCGCATCCGGGAGGAAGGGACCCATCAGGAACTGCTGGCCTACGGCGGGCTCTACAGCCGGCTCTATGAGTTGCAGTACCAACCGCTGGCCTAGCGTCCAGCTATCAATGTTCAGCTATCAGCTTCCAACAGCGACAGGCAGTGACGAGCCGACAGAATCTCGCCTCAGATGATCAGGATGCCGGCTGTCGTAGCCATTCGCTGAGTCCTCCCAGAGGCGACCTCCCTGCTCGTCAATGCAGGATATTGTTATTTGAAGAGCTTCGGGATCGGCTTTTCACTGGGCTTGCCCTTGATTGCCGATAGGATTGAGCCCGATCTGTACGCTCGGTTCATGGTTGACAGAGGACAAAAAGAAGCCTAAGCTCCATCTGCTGATGAGAGGCTGCGCTATATTTCTCGAAGCCCGGCGTCAAACGGCAGTATCGTTCGACAGATTTCCGGAAACTGCCATTCCTGAGATATAAAGAAAACAGACGCGGAGGAGTGCATGACAACACAATCGCAGAGTCCGGGGCTGCAGGGGTGGGCCCTGATCCTTGGGGCCTCCAGCGGCTTCGGTGGGGCAGCCGCCCTCGCCTTGGCTAAAGCAGGGATGCATATCTTCGGCGTACACCTGGACCGTAAGGCAACCATGCCGAATGTCGAGCGGATCATCACCGAGATCAAACACGCGGGGCGGGAAGCGGTGTTCTTCAACGTGAACGCCTCCGATCCGGAGAAGCGGCGCGAGATCCTGGATCAGATGGAGAAGATCCTGACCGATCGAGGGGAGCCCTCCTCGGTGAAGGTGATGCTGCACTCCCTCGCCTTTGGGACCCTGAAGCCGTTCGTCGCCTCTTCGCTCAAGGACGCCATCACCCCGGTCCAGATGGATATGACCCTGGATGTGATGGCTCACAGCCTCATCTATTGGGTTCAGGAGCTGGTGACGCGAAAGTTGATGGTCCGCGGTGGACGGGTGTACGCGATGACCAGCTCTGGCGGGAGGCGGGTCTGGGCCGGCTATGGGGCCGTCTCGGCGGCCAAGGCGGCTCTGGAGTCGCACATCCGGCAGCTCGCGATGGAGCTGGCCCCCCTGGGGATCACGGCGAACGCTATCCGCGCAGGGGTCACCGATACCCCAGCGCTCCGGAAGATCCCAGGAAGCCAGGAGATAGTAGATACTGCGATGCGGCTCAATCCCTCCGGCCGTCTTACCACGCCCGAAGACATTGCCGAAATCCTCGTCACCTTGAGCCGCCCCGAGACCTACTGGATGACAGGTAACGTGATCGGGGTGGATGGGGGCGAGGATGTCGTGGCGTTCTTTATCACCCCTTCCACGGCGGTAGGCACGGAAAGGCCGACGCCCGCTTGATGAGGGATATATGCGCCCCGATCTGCCGCAATAGAGGAGGTCGGCCACGCGGCACGGCAGGTCAGGTGCTGCGAGAGAGGCTCACGCATGAGGTCAACTGCAAAAGTCGTGTTAAACTCTATGTGCGGTGCGCGGCA
>JANGEZ010000105.1:0-4981 GCA_031838355.1 Candidatus Methylomirabilis sp. bin48
AGAAGGGCTCGCAGAAATGTCAGGAGGATAATCGATGGCGGGGATTGCTATCAACGGATTCGGGCGAATCGGTAGGTTGGCGTTTCGGGCCGCGTGGGAGCAGAAGCTGGGCCTCGACCTGGTGGCTATCAACGATCCGGCTGGCGCACACACCGATGCGCTATTGCTGGAATTCGACTCCAACTACGGGCCCTTCTCCGCGAAGGTCGAGAGCGACGAAGGAAGCATGCGGATAGATGGGAAGCGGATTTTGGTTTTCCGGGAGCGCGATTGGACTAAACTTCGCTGGTCGGATGTAGGGGTCGACATCGTGTTGGAGTGCAGCGGGCGGGGGACGAAGCGCCAGGAGGCTGAAAAGCATCTCGCGGCTGGGGCGAGGCGGGTGCTGATTTCAGCTCCTGCAAAGGACGAGGACCTCACCATTGTTCTCGGTGTCAACCAGGAACGGTACGATCCGGCCCTTCACCGGATTATCTCGAACGGGTCATGCACGACAAATGGCCTCGCACCGGTGGTGAAGGTTCTCCTTGATGCATTCGGGATCCAATGGGGGTTCATGAGTACGGTACACAGCTACACCAATTCGCAATCTATTCACGATCGCGCGACGGAAGACGTTCGAGAGTCAAGGGCCGCCGCCCTCAACATCATCCCGACCGACACCGGAGCTGCGCGGGCCCTTGTGAAGGTGATTCCCGAGCTCGCCGGCCGCTTCAACGGGATGGCGTTTCGGGTCCCAACGCCCACGGTCTCTGTGATTGACCTTGTCGCGGAGGTTGATCGTGACGTGACGATCGATACGGTCAATGCTGCCTTCCGAGAAGCGGCTAAGGGGTCGCTTCGCGGGATCCTCGATGTCTGTGACCGGCCACTGGTCTCGATGGACTTCAAGGGAAACCCGCACTCTTCGATCGTGGACGCCCTCATGACGCTGGTCCTGAAGGATCGGATTGTGAAGGTTGTGGCCTGGTATGACAACGAGTGGGGGTATTCGTGCCGGATGGCCGACCTGGCCGCCTACGTTGCCTCTCAAGACCTCAAACGTGATCAGCATCGGCTCTGGGGCGTCGCGAAGGACACAAAGTCATCATAGACAGTGAAAACGGGTGAGGCCACTGCGGAAGCATAAGGTCGCTCAGACAGTTTCACGACATGGACGCCGGCCTGATCAGCGGCGATCTGCAACACAGGGTGGAGGGTAGAAGGTATATGGGGGAATCAGTGAAAATCGATCAGGAATCGCTCGATCAGTTGTGCATCAATACCATCCGAACACTGGCAATGGATGGGGTTCAAAAGGCGAACTCGGGGCATCCGGGCCTTCCCATGGGGGCCGCCTCCATGGCGTACGTCCTTTGGGAGCGCCACCTCCGACATAATCCGACTCATCCCGCGTGGCCGAATCGTGATCGGTTTATCCTTTCACCTGGCCATGGTTGCATGCTCCTGTATTGTCTCCTTCACTTGACCGGGTACGATCTCCTCCTCGATGAACTCAAGCAATTCCGCCAATGGGGTAGCCGAACCCCCGGACATTCGGAGCATGGCGTGACACCAGGAGTGGAGACGACGACGGGTCCCCTTGGCCAGGGTTTCGGCAATGGCGTCGGGATGGCGATCACCGAGCGATTTTTGGCCCAATACTTTAACCGGCCAGGATATCTGATCGTTGACCATTTTACTTACGCCATCGTGAGCGACGGGGACCTTATGGAGGGGGTCTCCTCCGAAGCGGCTTCTCTTGCCGGGCACCTTGGATTGGGTAAACTCATCTACCTGTACGACGATAACCGGATTACCATCGATGGTAGCACTGACCTGGCCTTCACCGAGAACGTTGGACAGCGCTTTGAAGCCTATGGGTGGCATGTTCAGCGAGTGGATGGGGACGACGTTCACATGATTGATGCCGCGCTGAGCGCGGCCCAAGCCGAGCCTGACCGCCCATCGCTCATCATTGCCAGAACTCACATTGCCCACGGTAGCCCCAATAAGCAGGACACGTCAGAGGCTCACGGATCGCCTCTTGGAGAAGAGGAGATCCGGCTCACAAAGGAGGCTTTGGGCTGGCCGCTGGAACCTGCGTTCTATATCCCTGATGAGGCTCTGACTCACTTTCGAGAGTCCCTGCAGAAGGGGCGTGCCCAGGAAGCAGAGTGGCAGGCCCGGTTCGATGCCTATGCTGCTGCGTATCCCGAACTTGCTGAAGAGTGGATCAGGGGGATGAGTGGCCAACTCCCCGATGGCTGGGTCGAAAAGATCCCGATCTTCACCCCGGCCGGGGGGAGCCTGGCAACTCGTGAGGCATCAGGCAAGGTGCTCAATGCTATCGCCCAATCCCTGCCGACCCTCATCGGCGGCTCGGCCGACCTGGCCCCGTCGAACAACACCCACCTGAAAGGATATGGCGACTTCCAGAGGTCAAGCCCTGGAGGTCGTAATTTTCACTTTGGCGTTCGAGAGCACGCGATGGGTTCTATTCTCAACGGTATGGCATTGCACGGTGGCGTGATCCCGTATGGTGGGACCTTCCTCGTCTTTTCCGACTACATGCGTCCCGCCATCCGGGTAGCTGCACTTTCGCACATACATGTGATCTATGTCTTCACTCATGACAGCATCGGCTTAGGCGAAGATGGCCCCACCCACCAGCCGATTGAGCATCTGTCTTCCCTCCGGGCCATGCCGAATCTTACAGTAATCCGTCCGGCAGACGCGACAGAAACTGCCGTCGCCTGGCGCGTCGCCCTGGAACACCGTGACGGGCCAGTGGCGCTGGCCCTCACCAGACAAAAGCTCCCGGTTCTCGACCGGACTAAATTCCCGCCTGCCGAACTCCTCCTGAAGGGCGCGTATATCCTGGCTGACGCTGACCAGGGTCATCCTCGCGTCATTCTCATGGCCACCGGGTCGGAAGTGCAGGTGGCCCTGGAGGCGTGGAGACGACTGACCGATGAAGGCATCCCCGCGCGCGTCGTCAGCATGCCGAGCTGGGAGTTGTTCGATCGACAGCCGGAGACGTATCGCAACGAGGTGCTTCCCCCAACAGTGACCGCCCGCCTTGCCATCGAGGCTGGATCTCCGCACGGTTGGCACCGCTACGTTGGCCTGCTCGGAGGGGTGATCGGCATGACACGTTTTGGAGCCTCCGCACCGATTCAAGTCCTCATACAGCAATTCGGCTTTACGCCTGAGCATGTGGTGTCCCGAGCTAAGGAGCTCATGGCGTGAACCCCGCCGGAGGGGTAACGACAAAAACAGGGTGTAGGGTATAGGGTATAGGCCAGAAGGAAAAACAGATCTCAACCCTCAACCCTATACCCTAACTCAGAGAGGGGAACCCTACCATGACCGAGCTAATGGATCGAAATCTGGCTCTCGAGCTCAGCAGAGTCACCGAGGCTGCCGCCTTGGCAGCGGCTCGTATGATGGGTAGACGTGATCGTGATGGCGCTGATCAAGCCGCCGTTGACGCGATGCGCTACGCTCTGAGCTCGTTGGATATAGACGGCACGGTGGTGATTGGGAAGGGGCAGGAAGATCAGGTCTCCATGCTGCATGTAGGAGAGCGGGTCGGTACAGGCTCCACTCCAACTCTTGATGTTGCAATGGATCCGATTGACGGCGTCACGCTCCTTGCCAATGGCCGACCAGGCGCAATCTCTGTTGCTGCGCTTGCCGATCGGCATACGCTATTTTCCACCCAGCTTGCCTACATGGACAAGATTGTTGTCGGGCCTCGGGCCGCAGGAGTGATCGATATTAATGCTCCCGTCAAAGAGAACCTGCAACGGATCGCTAAGGCTGAGGGCCGGGAGGTCGATGACCTGACGGTGGTCATGCTCGATCGGCCACGCCACGAGCGCCTTATCAAAGAGGTGAGAGAGGCCGGAGCCCGGATCAAACTGATCAGTGAGGGGGACGTTGCACCCGGGGTGATGGCGGCAATGGAGGAGGATACCGGTATCGATGTCCTCATGGGGATCGGGGGCTCGCCGGAGGCTGTGCTCATTGCGTGCGCGCTAAAGTGTTTGGGTGGTCAGATGCAATGTAGGTTCTGGCCGAGAGATGAACAGGAAAGGCAGCTCCTCGAGGCAGAGGGTCACCATTTGGATCGTATTTTGACTGTGGATGACCTCTGCAAGGGGAGAAATGTATTTGTGGCTATCACCGGCGTCACCGATGGCGAACTGCTTCGTGGGGTCCGCTATACGGGAGGATATGCGCGAACAGCCTCCCTCATGATGCGCTCTGTCTCCGGAGGGGTGCGATGGATGGAGGCAAGGCATGACCTGAAGCGCCTGAAGGAGATCGCTGGAACCCGCTACGAAGGCGTGAAGCACCGGCAGATACACCATTAATGAGGGAGGTATCAGCAGCCTTCGACGACCCTCTGTGATGCAACGGTACAGAAACGCACGCGCCTCAGCGACCATCCCTGCGGCGCGTGCGTTTTATGAGGGCTTATACCGCCCAGATTGGGCGCACTCCAGATCATCGATCGTCGGCTCGATGCCAGCGCCAGAATTCGCTTGTCCAATGAGGGCTGGTATCCTACATTTCGAGTAAGAGGTGGCTACTATTGGTTCAACAAAGGAGGAGGGATCCATGCCAAAAGATAAAGAGTGCCCGGTCATTTCGGACGAGGAGGTAGTCAGGCGCCTGGAGCAAGAGCTGCCAGGATGGTACCTGGAGGGGCGATGGATCAGGAGAAAGTTCAATACCGACGGCTGGCCAACCACGCTCATGCTGGTGGGCGCGATCGCCTACCTGGCTGAGGCCGCATGGCATCACCCTGACCTGGAGGTCACATGGGGAAAGGTCTGGGTAAAACTGAGGACTCATGCCGCCGGGGGAATTACTGAAAAGGACTTCACCCTAGCCAAGCAGATCGAGCAGTCGGTACTCTGGCGACCAGGCGAGAACTCTCCTCTTGACGGCACACCAAACAAATGGGTTCGCGGCGGCAGCAAAGAGTAGG
>JANGEZ010000106.1:0-3095 GCA_031838355.1 Candidatus Methylomirabilis sp. bin48
ATCGGCGATGGGGAGCTGGTCGATCTCGCCGGTCTCGTGAAGCGGATGATGCAGATGCTCGGGAAGGTCCTCGGCAACCAATCCTGTACGATCGTCCTCCATACCGCCCCGTTTGACGAACCACATACGGATGACTATCACTGGCATCTCGAGATACTACCGAAGACTGCGACTGTGGAGGGGTTCGGGTGGGGTGCGCGGCTCTTTGTGAACCCGGTTACACCTGAGGAGGCAGCCGCCCTGTTACGACAGGCGATATAGGATGACCCGATGTGCCCACTGGGACCCCAGAAGCTCACCCAGGACCAGGGTGACGCCTTGGTCGTGGTAGACGTCCAGAACGATTTCCTGCCAGGCGGCAGCCTGGCGGTCCCGCGGGGCGATGAAGTGATCCCGGTGCTCAATCACTACCTGGCCGCTTTTCTACTCAGAGGGTTACCGATCTTCGCCACTCGAGACTGGCATCCGCCCAACCACTGCTCCTTTCAGCCCTATGGCGGACCGTGGCCTCCCCACTGTGTAGCGGGGTCAGAAGGCGCGGCGCTTGCCCCAGCCCTCGAACTCCCCGCTTCCACTGTCCTCATCACCCTCAAGGGCACCCAGCCCGAGAAGGACGCCTATTCCGCATTTGACGGGACGGATCTGGACGCGCGTCTGCGCGCCCAGGGTGTGGGGCGTCTCTTCGTCGGCGGCCTGGCTACCGACTACTGCGTGCTATGCACTGTGAAGGATGGCCTGAAGGCCGGGTATGCGGTCGTCCTCTTGCAGGATGCGATCCGGGCCGTCAATGTGCGCCCTGGTGACGGGGAGCGGGCGGAGGCGGAGATGATTCGACTGGGGGCCATACCGATCCGACTGGAGATGCTGGCTGCATGAATCTCCCATCGAGCCTGTTGTTGACCGACCTCTATCAGCTCACCATGCTGCAAGGGTATGTCGAGCAGGGGATGGAGGAGCAGGCGACCTTCGAGTTCTTTGTGCGTAAGCTGCCGCCAACGCGCAATTTTTTGCTGGCGGCCGGGCTGGAACAGACGCTGAGCTTCCTCGAAAACCTGCGCTTCACGCCCGAGGAGCTGGAATGGCTGAACGGCTGCGGTCTTTTTCGGCGGGCATTGGTGGACTACTTGGAAAAGCTGCATTTCACCGGCGATGTGCACGCGATGCCCGAAGGGACGGTCTTCTTCCCTGACGAGCCGATCGTACGGATCACCGCCCCGCTCCCGCAGGCACAGCTCGTAGAGACACGCCTGATCAACCTCCTGCATTTCCAGACGCTGATCGCCTCCAAGGCGGCGCGTTCGGTGCTCGTGGCCCCAGGGAAGCTCCTGGTCGATTTCGGCCTGCGCCGCGCCCACGGGGCAGAGGCCGGGCTGCTCGCAGCGCGCGCCAGTTACCTGGCTGGGTTCTCGGGGACTTCGGCGGTTCAGGCGGCGCCGCTATTCGGTATACCGATCTACGGGACGATGGCGCACTCCTTTGTTCAGGCCCACGAGGATGAGACGGCAGCCTTCGAGCGCTTTGCGTATGCCAACGCGGACAATGTCGTTCTGCTCATCGACACCTACGACACCGAGGCGGGTGCGGCAAAGGTGGTCTCGCTCGCGCCGCGGTTGCGGGAGAAGGGCATCGCCATCCAAGGGGTGCGCCTGGACAGCGGCGATCTTGCAGAACATGCGCGCAAGGTACGGCGGATTCTTGATGATGGCGGGTTGTCCGACGCCGTGATCTTCGCCAGTGGCAATCTGGACGAGTCCAGCGTAGGGCAGTTGGTTGCCGCGCAGGCCCCGATTGATGGCTTTGGCATCGGTACGCGCATGGATACCTCCGCCGACGCCCCCTACCTGGATTGTGCCTACAAGCTGGAGGAGTACGCTGGACGGGCGCGTCGCAAGCGTTCTGAAGGGAAGGCCACATGGCCTGGCCGCAAGCAGGTCTATCGCCGGTATGACGCCGACGGACGCATGTGCTCCGATATCCTGACCTTGGAAGACGACCCACAGGAAGGTGAGCCATTGATCAAGCCGGTGATGCGTACCGGCCGGCGCCTCAACGCTGCCACCCCTCTTAGGGCGCTCCGTGAGCGCGCGCGAAATCAACTGGCGCGCTTGCCGCAGCAACTGCGCATCCTTGAGAAAGGGCCGGACTATCCCGTCCAGGTCTCTCAGTCGTTGTGCGACCTGGCCAAGGCAGTGGACGAACACCGGCTCTGAATGGCTTGACCGTCCACGGTTGTCATGCTACAGTCGGCCCGTCTTTCCGCAGTTACCTTGCGCCCGTAGCTCAGCCCGGATAGAGCGTTTGCCTGCGGAGCAAAAGGCCGGCAGTTCAAATCTGCCCGGGCGCACCACTAAAATCCCCATAGCCATATTTCTTCTTTCCGTCCTGCCTTGGCGATCCGTTTGACATTACGATTTACTGTAGCTATCACAATGTCATGCGAATTGAGTTCGATCCAGCGAAAGACGCAACGAACCGGCAGAAGCGCGGTATCTCGTTGGCGGTTGCCGGCGAACTCGATTGGGAAGCTGCGCTTGTGTGAGTTGATGACCGCTTCGAGTATGGCGAGACGCGAATGATCGCGCTGGCCCCAAAGACGGCCATTCTGCACTACGCGGCATTTGTTGACCGTGGCAACGTGCGAAGGATCATCGGCCTACGTCGTGCCAATCGTCGAGGGGTGAAATACTATGTCGAAAACGTCTAAGCGTCCCGCGATCGCGATGCCGACAGTAGAGGAAGACAGGGCAATTACCGCAGCGGCGAAGGCCGACCCGGATGCACAGCCCCTCACGCCTGGTCAGTTGAAGTCCATGGTTCCCCTTCGTGCACTACGTGGGCGCCCGAAGTCCGAGAATAAGAAACTCCTCGTGTCTGTGCGCTACAGCCGCGAGGTAGTCACGTACTTCAAGTCAACGGGCGAGGGCTGGCAGTCACGGATGGATAGTGTGCTTCGCGAGTACGTTGAACGTAAAGCGCGCCGAGCGTGAGAATGGGGCCGAACCCCTCCATCGAGCCGTCAGCCCACGGTAAGCTGTGATCCGCGGCTCATGTCGAACATTCGGTCTACGACGAAGGCGGGGCGTGTCGCGCCAGCG
>JANGEZ010000107.1:0-1698 GCA_031838355.1 Candidatus Methylomirabilis sp. bin48
AAGTGAAGCAGGAGGGAGTCGGTGTGAAGATTTAGCTTGACTGTCAGCCGCGTTTTGGTACAGTGAACTGGCCTTTTAATCGGACTCAGAGAGGTTCGAAAAGGAGATGCTGTGGGAACTTCGCAAATCATTCTAGGCAGCGTTTGTCGAATAACCTCCTCGCCGGATGGTGGGGGGGTTTTTTTATGCCCTGAACTCCATGGCCGCTGAGCTGAACGAAAAGGCCCAAATTCTGGATCAGACCGGCATCCAGCGGGCTGTAACCAGAATTGCCCACGAGATCGCGGAGCGAAACAACGGGACGGAGGGCCTCGTTCTGATCGGCCTCCGTAGCCGAGGGGTGGATTTGGCCAGGCGGATCGCCAAGGAGCTGAAGCTTATTGCTGGGGCTGATACTCCGGTTGGGACCCTGGATGTGACCCTCTACCGGGATGACCTGGATAAGGTCGGGCCGCAGCCGGTGGTGCGCAAGACCGAGATTCCGTTCTCGATCAACGAAAAGAGAGTGGTACTGGTGGATGATGTCCTGTACACCGGCCGGACCATCCGGGCAGCCATGGACAGCCTGATCGACCTTGGCCGGCCCCGCCTGATTCAGCTTGCCGTCCTCGTAGATCGGGGTCACCGCGAACTGCCGATTCGGGCCGATTATGTCGGCAAGAATGTCCCCACCTCGCGGCAGGAGCAGATTCAGGTCCTGCTCACTGAGGAGGACGGGGAGGATACGGTCGTCATCGTGAAGAGGTAGGAGAGAAGGCGATGGGCCTGGCAGGAAAAGATCTGTTGAGTATGCGGGAGCTGACGGTCGACGAGATCCGGCTGATCTTGGATACTGCCGAGTCGATGAAGGAGGTGGCTCGCCGCGACATCAAGAAGGTGCCGGCTCTGCGTGGCAAGACCCTGATCAATCTCTTTTACGAGCCCAGCACGCGGACCCGGACATCTTTTGAGATTGCAGGCAAGTGGCTGAGCGCCGACGTCATCAACATCTCCATCTCGTCCAGTTCGGTGGCCAAGGGGGAGAGTTTGAAGGATACCGGCCTGACGCTGCAAGCCATGCACCCGGACGTTGTGGTTATCCGCCATCCGTCCGCTGGAGCGGCGGAATTCCTGGCCAGGCGGCTTGCGGCGTCGATCATCAACGCCGGCGATGGCGCTCACGAGCATCCCAGCCAGGCCCTGCTCGACCTCTTCACCATCAGGGAGAAGGTGGGGCGACTGGAGGGACTCAAGGCAGCCATTATTGGTGACATCGCCCACAGCCGGGTCGCCAGGAGCAACATCCACGGGATGCAGAAGATGGGGATGGAGGTACGGGTCGCAGGACCCCGAACGATGCTTCCCCGCTTCATCGAGCGGCTCGGCGTTGAGGTCTTTACGAACCTCGATCGAGCCATCGCCGAGGTCGATGTCATCATGATGCTGAGACTTCAGACCGAGCGCCAACAGGCCGGGCTGTTCCCCTCGCTACGAGAGTACTCGCGTCTGTTCGGTCTCACCGTAGAACGGCTGAAGGCCGCAAAGTCCAATGTGCTGATCATGCACCCCGGCCCGATCAATCGGGGCGTGGAGATTGCGCCAGACGTCGCCGATGGGCCCTATTCGCTGATCCTCAATCAGGTGGAAAATGGCCTGGCCGTGCGGATGGCCTTGCTCTACCTCCTTGCCGGCGGCGGGCAGACGGGATAAAGGCGGGTG
>JANGEZ010000108.1:0-3190 GCA_031838355.1 Candidatus Methylomirabilis sp. bin48
ACTTGGTCTCGACCACCACCTGGTCACCCGGCTGCACGTTCACCCCTCGCGGATCGTAGTGTTGCTCCTGGTGTTCGGTCTCTCCCAGGTTAATGCGTACCGTTTTCATGCTGACACCGGCAAAAGGCCAGACGGGAACCCCTCGCGTAGTCGGAGCAATAGATCCTCCATCGACAGGCGTGGGTTCGCGTTGCGGGTGAGGTTGTCCATAGCGGCGTGAATCGCGCGAAGCCCGTCCAGGATGACGTCCAGGGGCAAGCTATCCACCTTGCGGGCGATCTCCTCGCCGCGATCGTCGTTCACGAGCCAATCCTTCCGTCCGGATGCCTTCGCAACCATGAGATCACGAAACCAGGCCGAAAGGATTTCCAACTGTTGCTGAAGCTTCTCCCGATCCTTCACCAGTTTCTCGGCCAGTTCAACGATGGCGGCGGGTCCATCCTGAAGCCCTCGCCCAAGCCCTTCGAGCAGTAGATCTCTCGTCGCGGATAGGGACGCCACCTCGGGACTGAGAGCACGCTCGATACTGCCCTGGCTCAAAGAGGCGATCAGCCGGGCCCGGGACGGCTCTATCCCCTTCTCTATCAGCAGGGCCTCGATCTGCCCATTCGGAAGCGGGGAGAAGGTTACTGTCTGACATCGAGAGACGATCGTGGGAAGCAGGGCGGACACCGTACTCGTCAGGAGGATGAACACTGTTCCGCTGGACGGCTCCTCCAGGGTCTTGAGGATGGCATTGGCGGCTTGCTCCGTCATTCTCTCCGCCTTATCGAGGATAAATACCTTCCACTTAGCCTCGTATGGGGCCAAAACAGCATCGGCCTCAAGGGCTCGGATCTGCTCAATCTTCACCGTCGCGCCATCCGGCTCGATGAGCTGTACGTCCGGATGCCGTCCGTTGGCGATGTTGCGACAGACACGGCAGTTCCCACACCCATCATCGAGCTCTGCACCTCGCACCTCGCACTCCCTCCCTGCCCCTCCCCCCTCCGAGGGGGAGGGATGGGTGGGGGGGGCGTACCTCGTACCTATTTCGCAATTAAGCGCCTGGGCAAAGGCGAGGGCTGCGGATCGCTTACCCACCCCAGCCGGCCCGGTGAAGAGATAGGCGTGGGCGATCCGCCCGGTCATGAGCGCCCGGTGAAGGAACCGAATGGCTCGCGCCTGCCCAATCAGATCACAAAATGGCATAACCGTACCGATTTTGAAGACGGATGAATTCATTCCACACGACTGTCTCGATCTCGCTCACACCTTGGCTGGCATCGATCACAGCAATTCGATCCGGGACTTCGCGCGCCAAGGCAAGGTACCCTCCTCTGATCCGCTGATGAAAGTCGAGTGGCTCGGCCTCGATCCTGTCCCAGCACGACGGCTCTGTGCTGAGCCCCGTCGACGCATCGGCGCCTACGCCTCTTCTGCACCGCGTCAGTCCGATCCCCGGGTCGAGATCCAACAAAACGGTCAGGTCTGGGACAAGCCCATCGGTACTGAATCGGCTCAACCGCTGTATCAGGTTGTGATCGATACCTCTCCCAAATCCTTGGTACGCCAGTGTGGAATCGGTGAAACGGTCGCACAGCACCACTGTCCCTCGCGCGAGGGCAGGAGCGATCACCTCCCGGACAAGCTGCGAGCGGCTGGCCTCATACAGCAGAAGTTCTGTGGCAGCAGCTATGGGAGCAGATTCCGGGCTGTCCCCGCATGCATTGAGCGGGGAGTGGAGCAGGAGCGTCCGGATCTCCTCCCCCATGGCGGTCCCGCCGGGATCCCGGGTTTCGATGACCTCTTTGCCGGAAGTACGAATTCGATTGACCAACAGCTTGAGTTGGGTCGTCTTCCCTGATCCCTCACCCCCCTCAAAGGTCACAAATAGTCCGTTCATCTACTGCCACACCTCACGATCGTTCCGTGCATCCCCACCCTTCCCTTGTAGGGGCAGGCCTTGTGCCTGCCCAGATCGGGCGACCACCAGGATCGCCCCTATGTCGGCGAGGGAGGGGATCGCACTTCGCGCGAGGGCAGCCACAAGGGCTGCCCCTACCTCGCGCCTCTACGGCACTGCAACCGAGGCCACCAGGTTGGCCAGTGTTTCCAGTTCATCTTCTAAGACTGTGCGAGGGTCCAAGACGACCAGACCGTCCTTGATCCGAACCATCACTGGTGGGTCGGTCCGGCGCAGGCGCCCCTCCAAGACCGGTGCGGTCAGGTGGGCGGCCTGCACTGCCACCAGTCGCGTCGGGATCGACTCAAGGGGCAGCGCGCCACCACCGACCTCTGATGTCCCATCGATGGCAGAGACCTCCAGATGACCCGAGGCGAGTGCGACAATCCGGTCTCGCAGACGTCCGGCTCGCTTCTCAATCTCCTGAAGTGGCATGGCGAGCGCTCGGAGTACCGGAATGTGGGAAAAGGCTCGCCTCTCATCGAGGTAGAGGCGCAGCGTCGCCTCCAGAGCAGCTAATGTGAGCTTGTCGATCCGCACGGCACGCGCGAGCGGATTGCGGCGGAGCTTCTCGACCAACAGTCGCTTCCCTACGATCAGGCCTGCTTGAGGTCCTCCGAGCAGCTTGTCCCCGCTGAAGGTCACCAGATCTGCTCCGGCGCGGATGCTCTCCGATGGCATCGGCTCCTTAGAGAGCCCGATCTGTGACAGATCGACGAGGGCGCCGCTGCCCACATCCTCCACCACTGGAAGGCCAGTCTTCTCGCCCAGGCTCGCCAACTCAGTTACAGTGACTTGGCTGGCAAAGCCCTGGATTCGGAAGTTGCTGGTGTGAACCTTCAGGAGCATCGCGCTCGTCGCCCCGATAGCTTCCTCGTAATCTCTCAGGTAGGTTCGATTGGTGGTCCCCACTTCTCGCAGGATCCCGCCTGCGCGACGCATGATATCGGGGATCCTAAACGAGTCGCCGATCTCCACCAACTCCCCACGTGAGACGACGACCTCCTTCCCCTCGGCCAGCGTATTGATAGCGAGCAGCACCGCCGCCGCATTATTGTTCACCGCGAGTGCGGCCTCGGCCCCCGTGAGACGGCATAAAAGCCACTCCACATGGCGCTGCCTGGATCCCCGTTCCCCCTGTTCGAGGTCATACTCCAGGTTCGAGTACCCCTGCGCCACTTCGACAATCCGCTCGATTCCGACCTCGGCGAGCGGGGCGCGACCGAGGTTCGTGTGGATGACCAC
>JANGEZ010000109.1:0-1795 GCA_031838355.1 Candidatus Methylomirabilis sp. bin48
GGTACAGTGTCTCTCTGAGTGGGGTCATCTCCCATGGTCCGCTAAACAGGCCACGGAAGAGCGCGCGGAGATAGAGGCCGGTTCCTCCTGTCAGGATCGGGAGACGTCCACGAGCGCGGATATCGGCAATGGCAGCAGAAGCCAGCCTCGCATAATCGGCCGCTGTGAAGGATTGGTTGGGCTCTACAAGGTCCAGGAGGTGGTGCGGCACGCGCCATCGCTCGTCAGTACTTGGCTTCGCTGTCCCGATGTCAAGACCGCGGTAGACCTGCATCGAGTCGGCCGCGATGATCTCGCCCCCTACCCTCTCCGCCACGGCGAGAGCCATGGATGACTTCCCGGCCGCGGTCGGTCCCACCAGCACAATGAGCGGCACATAGCTCAAGAGATTGCTGCCTCCTTCACAACTTAGGCGTTTAGGCTGAAGGCTGAAGGGTATACATTATCTCGTAAGGCACGAATCAAATACCCGAAGTTTTGTGTAATCACTGCTTTACCCTTAAAAGCCTTCAGCTTTCAGTCTATCTACCCGTTACCCGGACAGCTTCAATGCCTGAAGGATCTGGAAGGTGGCTTCAGATTTATTGAGGAGGTAAAAGTGTAGGCCGGGAATACCTGCGTCAAGCAGCTCGCGACATTGCCGGACGGCGTACCGCACCCCCACACCCACCTGTCCATCAGGATCATCCCGATACGCTTCCAGTTCGGCAAGGAACAGGGCCGGTATTTTAGCCCCACACATAGATGTAATACGTTGAACTTGGCCCAAGTTGACGACCGGCAGGATACCTGGAATCAGAGGCACTGCAATCCTGGCTTCTTCGTAACGCCTGCGAAAGTCGAAGAAATCGCGATTGTCATAAAAGAGCTGCGTGATCACGGCGTCGGCGCCCGCTTTCACCTTCCGCCCCAGATTCGCCAAATCAACCGCAGGGCTTGGCGCCTCCTGATGCGTTTCGGGATAGCCGGCAACGGCAATGCCAAAGTGGCGAAACTTTTGCCGAATCAGCGCCACCAGTTCATTGGCATACGCAAACCCACCCTCGGGCTTTTTAAACTCTGCCTGCCCCTTTGGAGGATCACCGCGCAAGGCGACGATGTTCTCAATGCCGAGATCGGCAGCCTCCTCCAACCACCGCAGAATCTCCTCTATGGTTGATCCCACGCAGGTTCGGTGAGCGGCTGTGGTCACGCCAAATGTCTTGCTGATCTTGGCAGTCAACTCCAGGGTATTTTCCCGAGTCGATCCTACGGCGCCATAGGTGCATGACACAAAGGAGGGGCGGTACGCCATCAGGGCTTCAAGGGCGGCGAACAACAGGGTCTCCCCGGCCTCAGTCTTGGGGGGGAATATCTCGAAGGAAAGTCCAATCTTGCCTGTGCCGTATACGTCGACGATCTTCATTCGTCTCAGCCACCACTCCTACACCACCATCTGCCTTCAAGCGAGTACGCGAGCAGAAATGCAACAGCAGCCAATACCATACGGGCGGGCTGATTGTCATGGGACGCTATAGACAAAGGCCCTCGCCTCTGTCCACCCGTCTGCGAGGGCCTGTCGTGTGTGTCGGAATACAGCAATGAGCCGTCAGCCCCCAGTCTTGCTAACCGCTGGTAGCTGAAGGCTTCTTTCCCGTGATACCGCTGCTTAATGCGTCCCCGGTCCCTTGATCCAGGTCATCATGGACCGCAGATCCTTACCAACCTTCTCGATCGGATGCTCTGCCTCCTGCTTGCGTATCGCCAGGAAGCTTGGCCGGCCGGCCTGGTTTTCGAGAATCCACTCTCTGGCAAA
>JANGEZ010000110.1:0-2764 GCA_031838355.1 Candidatus Methylomirabilis sp. bin48
GACGATGCGGAACATCAAGCAGAACCTATTTTGGGCGTTTGCCTATAATGTGGTCCTGATCCCGGTGGCCGCCGGTGTCCTGTACCCGTTGTTTGGGGTGCTGCTGAGTCCGGTCCTGGCCGGCGCAGCCATGGCGCTATCCTCGGTCACCGTGGTCAGTAACGCCCTCCGATTGCGGAGATTTCGGCCCATGGTCGTGACGGGATCCGCATAGGGTGGCAATCTCGCCTTTCTGTTTTCGCTAGCCTGAGGAATGTAGGGAGGAAACGGTTTGATTGCTTCACTGCGTTCGCAATGACAGAGGGAGACTTTCGAACCACCACAAGGAAGGGGGCGAAGACGTATGGAGCGGGATGAAGTGGAACAGCCTGACCGACGATTGGCTCTCAGGATCCTTGCCAGGGGTCTGTTCGGCCTCCTCATTGGACCTGTCGCTGGTTGGGCAGCAGGAAGCGATAGCGTACTTCAGGTAATTCCGAGACGGCCGCGGCCGGTCACGCCTTCACCGGCGCTGTTCAGTGGAAAAACGGCGCAGGCCTATCGAATCGCGAAGGAAGTACCAGAGCTGATTGAGCAGATGCCTTGCTATTGCGGTTGCGTCGCGTCGGCCAACCATCAAAGCAACCTCGATTGTTACGCGGATCGGCATGCGGACACGTGAGGGATGTGCCAAGACATTACGCTGGATGCGTATGCCATGTACAAGCAGGGAAAGAAAATTACAGAAATTAAGGCGGCAATCGACCGAAAATATGCAAGGTAAGAGGAGGGAAAACGATGGCCAAAGATCCCGTATGCAAGATGATGGTGGATGAAAAGCAGGCGGCGGCCACAGCCGTCTATCAAGGGGTGACCTACTACTTCTGCGCCGTAGGCTGCAAGCGAGCCTTCGAGCAGTCGCCGGAGAAATACATTTCAACGTAGGAGTACGAGGCCAGAAGGGGGAAGTGCTATGGGCCCCGCCATGTAGACTCCAATTGCTCGCAAAACTGGATTAGCCGCCTTGGGCGTTGACAAGCCCACGGTGGTGTTCTACAGTGGCCGAAGTGGACGGAGGGTCCACGTTTCTTTTTTGGCTACTGACGTAACCGAAGGAGCGAGGCATTTGTCTGATAGCTTTTCCGTTCAGGTCCGGCGCGCAGTTTTGACTGCGCTCTTGACTGTTGGGTGCCTCGCAGTTGGGACCCACGCCCGGGCACAAAAAATCCAAGCGGAAAGTTCTGGTCTCAGCCCTGAGGAACAGATCGTGATATCAGTCTATAAACATGCCAGCCCAGGCGTCGTTCACATTACCAGCACCGCTTTAGCGTACGATGTTTTCTTTAATGCGGTACCCCAGAAAGGGACTGGATCGGGCTTCGTGGTGGATGACCGGGGGTATATCCTGACGAATAACCATGTGGTGGAAGAGGCTGACAGTCTGGAGGTGACGTTAACCGATAAGAGTAAGGTACCGGCAAAGTTGATCGGTCGTGACCCTAGCAACGATCTGGCAGTGATAAAGATTTCTGTTCCGAAGGAGAAGCTGTTCCCTTTGAAGCTGGGAAGTAGCGATGCCTTGCAGGTCGGGCAGATGGCCATCGCCATCGGCAATCCGTTCGGTCTGGATCGAACGGTCACGCGTGGGGTGGTCAGCTCGGTGGGTCGGACACTCCGCTCCGGGAGCGGCCGCCAGATTCGAGGCATCATCCAGACCGACGCGCCGATCAATCCCGGCAATTCAGGTGGTCCCCTGCTCAACTCGCATGGCGAGGTGATTGGGATGAACAGCGCCATCTACACACCGAGCGGCGGGTCTGTCGGGATCGGTTTTGCCATCCCCATCGATACGGCGAAGCGACTGCTCCCCCAGTTGATCGCCAAGGGGCGGGTAAGTCATCCCTGGCTGGGCGTCGCCGGACTGGACATTACGCCGGAGGTGGCCGGCGCCCTGAAGCTTCCGGTTCGACAGGGGATCGTGGTGATGCAGGTCTCTCCAAAAGGTCCGGTGGACCGTGCGGGTATCAGAGGAAGTACAAGAAAGGCGCGGGTCGGCAACATGCTGGTCAGTGTGGGAGGGGACATCATCGTTGCGGTCGAAGGCCGAAAGGTGACATCGATAGATGACCTGACGGCTTTTCTGGATGGAGAGCGGAAGGTGGGCGATCAGGTGAAGATCGAACTGCTCAGGGATGGCAGGCCGCTTACCCTCTCGGTTCGACTGGGTGAGCTGCCTGAAGCATGAAGCTCCCGCTCCTCTTTGCTTTGATGCTCTGTATCCTCGCAGCCTTTGATGTCTCGGCCCTTCAAGGGGGCGAGGTGGTCATTGACGGCCGCGTGACAATTATCGTTGAGGTCGCGCAAAACGCACAGGAGCAGGCCAGAGGGTTGGGGGGGCGATCATCACTTCCAAAGGGTAGAGGCATGCTTTTTCCTTTTGATGCGGCGAAGCCTCGGGTATTCTGGATGAAGGGGATGCTGATCCCGATCGATATCGTCTGGGTCCGAGAGGGTAAGATTGTCGCCATTGATCCGAACGTTGCTCCGCCGCGCTCACAAGAGACGCCTGCCATTGTCAGGCATGTGGCTGATCTGGTGCTGGAGGTTCCGGCGGGCTTTGCTCACGAGACGGGCATCAGCGTCGGTCAGACGATCCATGTCAAATATGACGGAACGAGTCGGTAGCACACCATGGCAGTGACAATGAGACAGCGAATACAGCGCCTGCGAAGACTGGGAATGGGTCTGGTCTGGATGGCCCTCTGTGTCATCCTGGCCCCGGGCC
>JANGEZ010000111.1:0-9113 GCA_031838355.1 Candidatus Methylomirabilis sp. bin48
CGCCGCCCTCGCTATCGTTGCGGGCGGTAAGGCTGATGACTTCAAGGAGGGGGCCGCACTGGCTGCTCACTCAATCGATAGCGGCGCCGCCACGGAGAAGCTCTATCGCCTGGTAGAGTTCAGTCAGCGACACTGCTGGCAATAAGCCGAAGCGATGATGCTGCGGTATATTCTTGAGCACAAGCGTCAAGAGGTGGCCGAACGGGAGGCGGTGATCCCGCTCGCGGAGCTGAGGGCGCAAGCGTTCGACTCGCCGCCGCCGCGCGATTTCACGGCGGCCGTGACAAGGAGGCGAAGGGAGACGGCGACGCGTGAGCCGCTGAAGGCGATTGCCGAGATTAAGCGCGCTTCGCCTTCCGCGGGGGTGATCCGCGAGTCGCTTGACGTGGCGAGGGTTGCGGCATCCTACAGGGCGGCGGGCGCAAGCGCGATCTCGGTTCTCACAGATAGCCGGTTCTTCAAGGGGAGCCTGGAGGATATCGCGACAGCCAGAGGGGCGGTCGATCTGCCGGTGCTCAGGAAGGAGTTCATTATTAGCCCCTACCAGATTTACGAGAGCCGCGCGCATCGGGCAGACGCGATCCTGCTTATCGTGGCGGCCCTCGAGGCTTCGCAACTGGTGGACTTCTATTCGCTGGCCACATCGCTTTCACTCCACCCTTTGGTTGAGGTCCACACTCTCGAAGAGCTTGAGACCGCCAAAAAGGCGAGGGCCACGCTCATCGGGATCAACAATCGGAATCTTGCCACCCTGGAGACCAGGGTAGACACCACGTTTGCGCTCCTGCCATACCTTCCCCCGAAGGCGGTGGTCGTGAGTGAAAGCGGCATCAGCCGTCCCGAAGAGGTACGACGGCTCGCTGCGTCGCCTGTGGATGCGGTCCTGGTCGGCGAAGCCTTACTGACGAGTCCGGATCCTGGCGGCAGGCTTCGCGAGTTGTTGCTGGATGCCAACGGATGATTCGGGTCAAAATCTGCGGGATCACCTCGCGCGAAGATGCCTGGGCCGCCGTAGAGGCAGGGGCCGATGCCCTTGGATTCATCCTTGTGAAAGGGACTCCTCGGCATATCGAGCCCGAGGCGGCGGCCGCCATCGTCGCCCAAATGCCGCCATTTGTGGTCACCGTAGGAGTATTTATCGACCGGACGCCAGAGGAGATCGATCGGATCGTGAGCGCGTCTGGTCTCAGCCTCGCGCAACTGCATGGGACCGAGAGCCCAACATTGTGCCAGCGCCTTCGTGCCCCCTTCGTGAAGGCGATTCGGGTCCAAGGCGAGCAGGACCTGGAGGTCCTACATACCTATCCGCAGGCGAGGGCGTTCCTGCTGGACACCTACGTTGCTGACCGACCGGGCGGGACCGGTAGGACCTTCCCTTGGGAGATCGCGGCCAAGGCCGTCCGGCAGGCCAGGGTGATCCTGTCCGGTGGGCTGACCCCGGACAATGTCGCCCTCGCGGTGACTCAGGTCAGGCCGTATGCTGTCGATGTCTGTAGCGGTGTCGAGGCCTCCCCAGGCCGGAAAGACCATCAGAAGGTGAGGGAGTTCATTGAGCAAGCAAGAAAAGCCGACGCACGCTGAGGCGCGACATCGGGACCAGCTTCCCGATGCCCGTGGACACTTCGGCAGGTACGGAGGGAAGTTTGTTCCGGAAACGCTGATGGCAGCGCTCACGGAGTTGGAGAAGGTCTATCTCGATGCCAAGGCCGACCCCGGCTTTCAGTCCGAGCTGCAAGGCTATCTCCGGTATTATGTGGGACGTCCGACGCCCCTCTATTTCGCGCGCCGGCTGACGGAATATTTAGGAGGGCCTCGGATCTACCTCAAGCGCGAGGATCTCTGCCACACGGGCGCACACAAGATCAATAATACGATGGGCCAGATCCTCCTCACTCGCCGCATGGGGAAGTCTCGGGTCATCGCCGAGACTGGCGCCGGGCAGCATGGGGTGGCCACAGCCACAGTGGCCGCCCGATTTGGTCTCATTTGTGAAGTCTTCATGGGCACCGAGGACATGCGGCGGCAGGCCCTGAATGTCGTCCGTATGCGCCTGCTTGGCGCAAAGGTTACCCCGGTCGAGTCGGGGAGCCGGACCCTCAAGGATGCGATCAACGAGGCGATGCGTGACTGGGTCACGAACGTCGAGACGACCCACTATATCCTGGGCTCGGTCCTGGGAGCCCATCCGTACCCGATGATGGTGCGGGACTTTCAATCGGTCATCGGCAAGGAGACCAGGGCACAGATCCTTGAGCTTGAAGGGAGGCTTCCGGACTACCTGGTGGCCTGCGTCGGCGGAGGCAGCAACTCGATCGGCTTGTTCCATGACTTTCTTAACGAGCCCGCTGTCCGGATGATCGGGGTAGAGGCGGGCGGTCTTGGCATTGAGACCGGTCGCCATGCGGCCAGATTCGCGACCGGCGAGCTGGGCGTCCTGCACGGGACGATGAGCTTCATCCTGCAGGATGGCGATGGCCAGATTCAGGAGACCCATTCGGTTTCTGCCGGACTTGATTATCCAAGCGTTGGCCCGGAGCACAGTTACCTCCGGGATCTCGGGCGAATCGACTTTGTCTCGGCCACCGATACGGAGGCACTTGAGGCCTTTCAGCTCCTAAGCGAACTCGAGGGCCTCATCCCGGCACTGGAGAGCGCGCATGCCATCGCCCATATCAAGAAGCTGGCCCCGACACTGGACAAGAATCAAATTGTCGTGATCAACCTCTCGGGCCGAGGGGACAAAGACGTGGAGGTTGTGGCCAAGCTGTTAGGGTGCGAGGGGTAGGGGCAGTCCCTTGTGGCTGCCCTGAGTGCGAGGTACAAGAATGAACCGAATCGACGAACGCTTCCGTCGGCTCAAGCAGGCCGGAGAGCGGGCCCTGATGCCGTATCTGACTGCCGGCGATCCCGATCTTGCTACCACCCGTTCGCTGATCCTGGAGTTCGAGAAACGAGGGGCGGATCTTATAGAGATCGGCGTTCCTTTCTCTGACCCCTTGGCCGACGGCGCCACCATCCAGCGCGCATCGCAACGCGCATTATTGGCCGGCACGACACTCCCGCGGATCATCGAAATGGTAGGGGATCTTCGGTCGGACTGTCGGCTGCCGCTGCTCTTGATGAGCTACGTAAACCCGATCTTTCACTTTGGCTATGCTCGATTCGCCAAGGAGGCCGCAGCGGCCGGCGTCGATGGGCTGATTGTGCCGGATCTTCCACCCGAAGAGGCGGCCGAGCTGATTGAGGCAACAGCCGCTCATAACCTTCACACGGTGTTCCTAATCGCCCCGACCAGTCCACAGCCGCGCGTGCGGACGATCGCGGCTGCCTCGAAAGGCTTTATATACTACGTCTCCTTGCGGGGCGTGACGGGAGTTCGTTCCGTGCTCAGCGAGGATCTCGATGCCAACATTCAGATGATCAGAGCCGAGACCGATCTGCCGCTTGCGGTGGGGTTTGGCGTCGCAACACCGGAGCAGGTGCGGATGGTGTCGAGGGTGGCGGATGGGGTGATCGTCGGAAGCGCCATCGTCTCGCTACTGGAACAAACAGCCGGCCAGCCGGATCAGTTGAAACGTGCGGGTGATTTCGTTGCGTCACTGAAGGCCGCGACAATCTAGCAGACACCCACAAACTTACGCCGGTGGGTTGTCTTCCGCTCCTCTTGGTGTGACACCCGGGCTCGGCATTCTACTTGACTTACCCCCTGTAGCGTCGTATAAAAGCGATAAATGCTACCTTTCAATAATGGATTTTGGCCGAAAGCAGGGAACAACATTGTTTTCATGGATGACACGTCAAAAGGAGCTGGTTGGATTGGATATCGGGACCAGTTCTATCAAGGCCGTACATCTTCAACGATCACGGAGCGCCTACAAATTAGCTGAACTTGGCATCGCCCGTATCCATCCCGAGACGATCGTGGATGGGATCATCATGGACGCCGCCACAGTCAGCACCGCCATCCGGCAACTCTTCGACAAGCATGGCATTGTCATCAAGGACGTGGCCTTTTCTATTTCGGGCCATTCGGAGATTATTAAAAAGATTAAAGTTCCCAAGATGAAGAAGGCAGAACTCCGCGAAGGGATCGCGTATGAAGCCGAGCAGCACATTCCCTACTCGATCGAGGATGTCAACCTTGACTTTCAGATCCTGCGAGAGGCCGATCCTGACGAGCAGGAGATGGATGTGCTGCTGGTCGCCGTGAAAAAGGACACCCTCAATGCCTATCTCGCTGTAATTTCTGCGGCCGGGCTGAGCGCCGCAGTCGTTGATGTAGACGCCTTCGCCATCGAGAATGCCTTCACGATGTCCAAGAAGGTTCAGCCTGGCGAGGTGGTGGCCCTCGTGAACATCGGAGCGGGCGTCACCAATATCAATATTCTTGACGGCGAGATTTCAGACTTTACCAGGGATAGCCCCCTGGGGGGCAACCGACACACCGAGTCGCTACAGAAGATTGTGGGCTTAAGCTTCGAGCAGGCCGAGGCGTTAAAGAGGGGAGAGCCGGTCGATGGGCATAGCGTCGCGGACGCCATGCCTGCGATCGAGATGGCCAATGGCGAGCTGGCCGGAGAGATACGACGCTCCTTCGACTTTTATCGCTCGACGACCCAAAGTGATACAATCCGCCGAGTGGTGTTAAGCGGTGGGTGCGCGCTGATGCCAGAGCTGGCGCCCTACCTTTCACGAGCGCTTGAGCTTCCTGTTGAGGTCGCCAATCCTTTTCAGCACATTGTTGTCGACCCGAAGAAGTTCGACCCTCAATACGTGGCCTCTATCGCCCCCCAGATGACGGTCGCCATGGGATTGGCCCTTCGCGAGCCGGAGGATGATATCTGATGATCAGGATCAACCTCCTATCGCGTGAGGAGCGACGAAGAAAGGTACAAGTAAAGGTCCCTCAGGTAGCGATCGTTGCCGTGGCGATTCTCGCTGCCGGCGGGATGTGGGGATACTGGTATCTCGTAAAGCGGGACGTGGAACGATTCCGAGCGGAGATCGTCGCGACGCAAAGCGAGATCGACAGGAACCAACAGGTCATTCGAATGGTCGAGCAGTACATTCGCGATAAGAAGCAGCTTCAGGATCGACTGACACTCGTTCAGCGCTTGGCAGCCGCTCAAAATAGCCCAGTCCGTCTGCTTGATGGTATCAGCCAAGCATTGCCTGATGGCGGTTGGCTCACCGGAATCAGTAAAGTCTCCGGGAAGCTCGTCGTTTCCGGATACGCCTCCTCACACTTTGCTGTCGCGGAATTGATGCTGGCGCTTCAACGGCTCAAGCCGATCGTGAGTAGCGTTGAGCTAAACTTTTCAGAGCTTGCGCTGTACGAAGGCAGGCCGGTCGAACGGTTCGAGATCCTTGCAACCTTGTCGGGGTAGCCGGGAGAAGAACGATGCTGCCTTCCATTGATCTGTCGGCATACATTGCCAACGTCCCGCAAAGGCAAAAGGTTGCTATCGGCGTCATATTTGCTACCCTTGTGGCCATGGTCTACTGGCAATTCTTTCTCAGATCGGAGTGGGCCGCACGGAGCGAGGTTCAAGCTGAACTCACCCGGTTGAGAGTAAAGGCAGAGCAGAGCAGGCAGATTACGAGCCAAAGACCTCACCTGGAACAAGAGGTCAAGCTTCTGGAGGCGCGCCTCCAGCGTGTGGTCCAGAAACTTCCGGCTGAAAAGGAGATCCCGTCGTTGCTAAAACGGGTTGCCAACTTAGGCCAGGAAGCGGATCTGGACGTCACCTTGTTCAAGCCCGGCACCGCGGTGATGAAGGAGTTTTATGCTGAGATTCCAGTGCAACTCAAGGTTGCGGGGACATACCATGACCTCGGGCGACTCTTTGAGCGACTTGGACGGTTGGAACGGATTGTAAATGTGGCCGACCTGGCTATCCGTCCGGCAGCGAAAGGCCAGAGGGCAGGGGACAGCATCCAGGCCGAGTTTGGTGTGGTAACCTACACCTACCATTCGACAGCGCTCGGGACGGACTCAGGCAAAGCGGAAGCGAAGAGTGGAGGGGCTGCGGGTGCGGCAAAATAGGCTCCTGCGCAAGCCTGTCCTCGAGTGCTCTAATCGAGGAACGGCTGTTGGCAGTATGGTCATCTTCATCCTTGTAACTACCATGGCCTGCGGCATGGGTACGCCGCCGCCCACGCCTTCCCCTGCCCAGAGCCTGCCCCCGCCTGCGCCCCCCATCGCCTCCTTACACCAAGAGGAGAAGGATGATCCCGCGGCGTACCAGTCCAGGGGGCGCCGAGATCCATTTCAGCCGCCTCGGGTTAAGACGGCAGAAAAGCCCCCGACGGTGCATCTCAATCTGACGGGTATTATCCGGGAAGTCCACTCCTACTATGCGTTGGTGGAGTCGGAGTCATCACCAGGCATGGGGTACGTTATCCGAGAAAACGATCTGGTTGATTCGGCCAAAGTAGTCAAGATCACCAAGGACAGTGTAATGTTTGAGGTGCAAACGAAGAATTCGGAGGGCAAGTTGCTCACCCGCTACGTAGAAAAACATATGCTGCCAGTAGAGTCCAGATGAAGGTAACTAGAGGCAACAACGTGGCACGAAAGCGCTGGCTTGCGGGCGTGATCCTCCTGGTCTTTTCTACATCCTGTGCAACCACCGGGGTATCGACGGACAGAGCGCTGCAGCAGTCTTCAGGCGATCCATCTTCGCTGGCCGTCACTTCGGCGGCGCGAGCCGTCGAAGTGACTGGCGTGCAGGTCCTGGCGGAGGGGTCAGGCGAGGCGTCCATCGTCGTTACGGCGGATGTGGCGCGTGGCGTGAAGCCGACAGCGCCCACGATGGTGGCGGAGCCAGCAGCCGACACTGACCAATCGGCCCCGCCATCGGAAAAGCCCCATCCTTCTGCGTTCACAGAAGGATCGACGAAAAAGTCTGTGGTGAGCCCCGTCGAAGGAACGGAAACAGGGTCGGTGCAGGCCGCGCAGCCTCCAGCCGTCTCACCTTCTGCCGCGAAAGAGGAAACGCCACCGCCACAGATTTCGCAGAAGCCCGCTGCCCAGGCAGCGGCCAAACGGCCCAGCCGTGAGGCGAGCGGCGGAGCAGGGCAGGAGGCGCCACCGTCGCCTTCGGAGGCTGCCAAACAACCGATTGAGCCGGCGCCTGCGACGCCAAAAGGCGCTGCTGCCAACAAGCGGTTGTCGTTGGATTTCAAAGGGGCGGATCTCGATGACCTGCTGCGCCTCATCTCTGAGGTGAGCGGGCTGAATATTGTTGCCGCGCATGGCCTGAAGGATCGGAAGGACCGCGACGTCACGGTGCGCCTGACCAATATCGAGTGGCGCCAAGCGCTGGACGTAATCCTCCGCGCCAAGGGTCTCAGCTACGAGCAGGATGGCAATGTGCTCTATGTGGGCTCAAAGGCCGAGATCCAAAAGAGCAAGGAAGATCGGGCAAAGGATATTGAGCAGGCTGGGCTCAAGAATCTGCGCGTAGAAGAAGAGCGGCTGAAGGTCGAGGAAGCGAAACGGAAGGTCGAGGAGGAAAGAAGGAGGGCTCAAGAAGAAGAGCGGCGTTACGCTGAAGAGCCTATCTGCGCGAAAGTGATTCATTTGGCGTATACGAAAGCCCCAGACGTGAAAAAGCATCTGCAGCGGATGAGGACGCGACGGGGAAGCATTGAACTGGAGGAGACGACCAACACTCTTATTGTGAATGATGTGGAGTCTGTGTGCCTGAAGATGGCCGCCCTCGCCAAAGAGCTCGATGCGCCGCCGAAAGATCCGTTCGTGACCAAGTTGCTGCCGTTTAACTATGCGAAGGCGGCCGATCTAAAACAACACCTGGCCGCGCTGAAGACGCCGCAGGGAAGCGTGGTCATCGATGAGCGATCGAGCCGAATCATCGTGAAGGACCTCCCAGAGACCGTCGAGAGAATAGAGACGTTTTTGAAGCAGATCGACATTTCGACCCCCCAGGTCCTGATCGAGGCCCGCATCGTCGAGGCCTCTCGCGCCTTCTCCCAGAGCATCGGGATCCAATGGGGTGGGGCGGGGATTCCTACAACTGCAGGGAGTGGTACAGGGGTGACGGCTTTCGGTGGAAACTCTTCGTCTATTCAATTTCCCACTGGTACGTCACTTCCCACCACTACGGGAGGCGGCATCCCCTTTGGCCCGGTGCCGCTTGCCCTGAATCTCCCAGCAGCCGCGCCCACGTTCGTGATTGGCGCAACCATCGCCAGCCTCGCGGATCGGTTCCTCGTAGGGGTACAGCTTTCCATGGCGGAACGGGAGGGAAAGATCAAGACCCTATCGTCACCGAGGGTGGCAACCCAGGACAATGAAGAAGCGGAGATTAAGCAGGGTACGCAGGTCCCCTATACCACGATCGACAGCTCGGGGAGAACGGTTGTCCAGTTCCAGGATGCATTTATCAAACTGAAGGTGAAGCCGCACATCACACCCGACGGTCGGGTCTCGATGAAGGTTGAGGCGGAGCGTTCCTTCCCCGGGGACCGGGTTGACTTTTCAGGAGGATTTGTGTTCCCTATCAATACACGCAAGGCCACGACCAACATCCTGGTTCAGAACGGTTCTACTGTGGTTATCGGTGGCCTCCTTCAATCAACTGAGTCGCTCCTCATGGATCAGGTTCCATTTCTTGGCCGAATCCCGGGTTTAGGATGGCTCTTCAAGCGGCGGTCGCTCGGACCCGATGAGCGCGTAGAGCTTCTGATTTTCCTTACGCCCTCTGTCCTCCAGGAGTCACGGCTCTAGGGCTTGGCGAACTCCTGGCGGGGTGGTGAAAATGAGTAGGCTTCAGCATAGGCGCAAGAAATCTTTTCTCGTTTTCACGGTAGGATTGGGGATGCTCCTCTGGTTCTCGGCGCCGATCCACGCCGAACAGGCAGACCTGACGGAGCTGTCCACGGGGATACGAGAGACGACAGCACGGCATATCGCTCTCGGAACCCGTGGTGATCTCATCAGACTGCAGGACGCTTTCGACAAGACTGAACGGGAACTCGCCAGATTACAGCTCGAGGTCCCCCCCGAGGGATCGGCACAGTTCGCGAAAAAACAGCAAAGCCTCAAAGAGCTCAAGGATCGCCTTGCCGAGTCAAAAGCTTTCCTGCAG
>JANGEZ010000112.1:0-6189 GCA_031838355.1 Candidatus Methylomirabilis sp. bin48
CCCATGCCGCCACCCATAGCAGGCGGCTCATCCGGCAGTGTCATTCCACGTGCTTTGGCGCGCTCTTGCATCAGCTTGTGATGTTCCTTGCGGATTTGCTCTCGCTCCTCAGCCGTCTTCGCCGCGCCCATTTTGGCGCGCTGGTCGGCTCGTTCTTGGGGTGTTATAAGTTGGCTGCCGTAGATCTGTTCTTGTTTTTGCGTTTGAGCCTGTTCCTTGGCGGGCTCCGGGTCAGCGGCTAACGCAAACCCAGCAGACAGCGACAGGGCAGCAGCCACGGCGGGCACTATCAGTCTTCGTTTCATCATCGTAGACTCCTTGTGAAGGTGGGTTGCGTTAATCGGCTCGCTGCCACTGCAACCCATTCAGTAACCGCGCTGAACTATCTCCGGGTCAATTCGCTGGGATAACAGCACGTTAAACATAGCTCGGTATACACGGGTGTCAAGCAAAATGAAATCGTAAGAGCAGCAAAGACTCAACTGGTTCGTACGACCCGACGTGACGACAGGCTTGCGCCCGACGCCGCCTTCTGGCACAATAACAACACTATGGCTGACACCCTCCTCGATAAGCTCTGGCGGGCCCATACGGTTCGAACGCTGCCCTCGGGACAGACGCAGCTTTTCATCGGCCTGCACCTGATCCACGAAGTGACCAGTCCGCAGGCTTTCCAGATGCTGCGGGAGGCGGGACTCACGGTCCGCTACCCTGAGCGGACCTTTGCGACCATCGATCACATCGTTCCTACCGCCTCTCAGGCCCGCCCCTTCGCCGACGCGATGGCCGAGCAGATGACCGTCCACCTGACCAGAAACTGCAAGGAGTTCGGCATCTCGTTCTTTGACCTGGACAACGACCGACAAGGGATCGTCCACGTCATCGGGCCGGAGCTTGGCCTGACCCAGCCTGGCATGACCATCGCCTGCGGCGATAGCCACACCTCCACCCACGGGGCGCTGGGGGCGCTGGCGTTTGGCATCGGCACCAGCCAGGTGCGGGATATCCTGGCGACTCAATGCCTGGCGATGGCGAAGCCAAAGCTCCGGCAAATCCGGGTAGAAGGCAGGCTCACGCGTGGGGTCTACGCCAAGGATGTGATCCTGGCGATCATTCGCAGACTGGGCGTGAAAGGCGGGGTGGGTTACGCCTATGAGTACGCCGGCTCGGCCGTCACAGCGATGTCGATGGAGGAACGCCTGACCATCTGCAACATGAGCATCGAGGGCGGGGCGCGCGCCGGCTATGTGAATCCCGACGCCACGACCTTCGAATACCTCAGGGAGCGCCCGTTCGCACCGCATGGCGAGGCGTTTGACCGGGCGGTCAGGTGGTGGAAGAGCATGACGACCGATCCCGATGCCACCTTCGACGACATCGTCATCCTGCGGGCTTCCTCGATCGAGCCTATGCTCACCTGGGGCATCAACCCTGGGCAATCGATAGGGGTGAGCGAGCGGATCCCGCATCCACACGACGCGCCCGATGTGGACAGGGCCGCCTGGGCCGAGGCGCTGGCCTTCATGGATCTCGAGTCCGGCCAGCCGATCGCCGGGACGCCGATCGATGTCGCCTTCATCGGCTCCTGCACCAACGGGCGTCTCTCTGACTTGCGGGTTACGGCCGAGGTTGTCCGGGGGCGAAAGGTGGCGAAGGGGATTAGGGCCCTCGTCGTTCCAGGGTCTCAGGCGGTGGCTCGGGCAGCCGAGGCCGAGGGGCTCCACGAGATCTTTCTGGCGGCAGGGTTTTCGTGGCGCAAAGCGGGCTGCTCGCTCTGCCTTGGGATGAATGAGGATAAGCTGACAGGCCGCGAGATTTGTGCAGCTTCCAGTAATCGGAACTTCAAGGGACGCATGGGGAGCCCCACGGGCCGGACCCTCCTTATGAGCCCGGCCATGGTGGCTGCGGCGGCCATCGCCGGCGAGGTCGTGGACGTGCGGGAGATGCTGCCGTGAAGCAGAACGATATTCGACGCCAGATCGCCGGTCGCGCGATACCGCTACCCGGCAACGATATCGACACCGACCGGATTATCCCCGCGCGCTTCCTGAAATGTATTACCTTCGAGGGGCTTGAGGCGCACGTCTTCGAGGACGACCGCCGACAGATGCCGGACCACCCGTTCAACCAGGCCCGGTACCAGGGGGCGACGATCCTGATCGTCGGCCAAAACTTCGGCTGCGGCTCCTCGCGAGAGCACGCGCCGGAGGCGCTCAGGCGCTGGGGTATCCGAGGCATCGTGGGCGAGTCGTTCGCCGAGATCTTCTTCGGTAACTGTACGGCGATTGGGCTCCCCTGTCTAGCGCTGGATGCCGAGGGCGTTGCCTGGTTAGAAGATGCCGTGTCGCGGTGCCAGGAGCAGGAGGTCTTGCTGGATGTCGAGCACCGGCTGGTGCGTGTCGGCGAGCGGAGCGTCCCGGCCATGATCCCGGATGGGGCTCGCAATCAGCTTTTGACGGGGACCTGGAACGCAATGGGCGTCCTGCTGGATGCGGGAAACGAGATCGACCGGGTTGCCAGGAGCCTTCCTTACGTCAATGGCTACTGAGCCCCACGCCTTGACCCTGCCAATGTCACGATAGGCTGTGCCACCCCCTCCCTCATCTCCTGCAACTGCCCACAGGTGCCTGCTACCCTTCCTCACCCCAGTCAATGGAGAATGCACCACCCTACTCTCGAACAGGTTTGAGCTGCCCCAGCCTGGACGAGTAGCACATCTTCACCTTTTCTCTCTCTAATCTCGCTACAACAGAAGCACATCGAGGAGGGTGAAACAGAATAGGGTGATGCTGAGGAGACCATTCGCCGTGAAAAATGCGGCGTCGAGTCGCTTCAGGCCGTAGCGGTTAAGGAGCAGATGTTCATACACCAGGAGGCCTGAGGCCAGGAGGACACCAGTCAGGTAGAAGGAGCGCAGGCCCGAGAGGAAAAACAGGAATAGAAGGAGAAGCAGGGTCAGCGCGTGCAAGGATCGAGAGATGGCCATCCCGGTCGCTACCCCGAACCGAGCCGGGACCGAATAGAGGCCGGTGACCCGGTCAAAGTCAATGTCAGCCATGGCGTACAGGATATCGAACCCGGCCACCCAGAAAAGAACGGCAAGGCCGAGCACAACCGGAGCCGCCGCCACCTCGCCAGTCACTGCGATCCATGCGCCGAGAGGAGCCATGGCCAGCGCCAGCCCCAGGATCAGGTGGGAGAGAAAGGTAAAGCGCTTGGTGTAGGAGTACAGGATCAACACCGCCATCGCCACGGGAGCCAACTTGAGACAGAGGGGATTCAGCCGGGCGGCGGCGAATAGGAAAAGTGCGAAGGACCCAAGCATGAGCAGGATCACCTCTCCGCGCCGGACCAGTCCCTTTGGGAGGGCTCGCTCCCGCGTGCGGGGATTTCTGGCATCGATCTCCTGATCGGCCAGGCGGTTCATCGCCATGGCTCCGCTCCTCGCGCCGACCATGGCCAGGACAATCCATAGGAGCGTCGGCGGTGCCGGGACCCCTCGAGCTGCCAGGATCGCGCCCATGAAGGCAAACGGGAGCGCAAAGATCGTGTGAGAGAACTTGATCAGCTCGAGCAACAGGGCCGTCTTGCGAATGGCCGGCTGCACCAGGTTCACGCTAATTTCTTTCCCACATGAAGAGTGACGATTCCACCGGTCATGGTGCGGAAGTGCACGTTGCGGAAACCCACCTCTTCCATCATTCTGGATAGCTCCTGCGGGGCGGGGAAGGCGGACACAGAGGCTGGAAGGTATCTGTACGCCTGGGAGTCTCCAGAAATCAGGCCCCCCAGCCAGGGGAGCCCGCGATGGAAATACACACGATAGAGCCACCCGAAAAACGGCCCTTGGGGCGTGGCAAACTCCAGGACGATCCCCACACCCCCCGGATGCAGCACCCTGCAGAGTTCCGCCAGCCCACACTTGCGATCCACCAAGTTGCGGATGCCGAAGGCAACGGTGACCGCATCGAAGGTATCGGTACTGAAAGGCAGGGCCTCAGCGGAGCCGACCTGCAACCGGATACGGTTCGTCAGCCCCTTGCGGGCCACCTTCTCCGCCGCGATACGAATCATGGGCTGACAAAAGTCTACTCCAAGAATCGCCCTGGCAGAGGGGAACTGCTTGACCAGTTCGAGGGCCATGTCGGCAGTCCCGGTGCAGACATCAAGCGCCACCCCGCCCGAAGGGAGCTGAGCTGAAGCCACAGCCTCCCGGCGCCAGTAGCGGTCCCGCGCAAGGCTAAGAAGACGATTGAGGAGATCGTATCGAGGCGCAATGCCGCCAAACATCCGCCGAATGGCATCGCCGTCTCTCCCACCTCCGTTCGCCCCCATTCAGTTCGGGGAGAGTTCCAACTGCCGATCTCCATGCGATACTCTGGAAGCAGGCGACAGCAGTTTCACCTGGTCCCCTTCACGGAAGATCCTCGTCTCCTTGATCCCATTCAGGTGCGCCACCTCCCACGCCAGCCGCTGATCGCCCAGCATATCCCTGGCTACGGTTGCGGGTGTATCTCCATCTTTGGCAACGTAGATCTTCAGACGCCGATTATCCTGCTTCGCCCCGTAGACCAGACCGTCGAGGTGCGCTTTGTACTCGTTCGCCTTCACCTCGAGGTTGCCGCTACTTTGCCCAATGAGGATGGAGGCCATGGTCTCGGCCTTCACAACGCGGTCGATGGTCTCCGGATGCGTCCCTTTAAAGCCGTGATAGCCCAACGCCTCCAGTCGCTCCTTCATCTTCATCGCCTTAAGGAAGGCTACCATTTCACTGGGATCGTACCCAGCGCGATAGACCGTGCGGAGTCCTAGCTCGTCAGCTTCCATCTCCGCCTCTCGGCCATACCCCATGAGGACGTGATCGAAGAGAGCTCCCGAAACCCTCGCCCACTCCCCTGTATTCTGACGCCCGCCAGGGCTAACGGCCATAAGACCCAGCGACAGGATTTGCGCGCCCAATGCTTTAGTAAGCTGGTGAGCCGCGTGACGGGAGGTGGCGTGGCCGATCTCGTGGCCGAGGACCCCGGCGAGTTGCGCCTCGCTATTCAGCATCGCCAGCATTCCTCGGGTGATGTAGATGTAGCCGCCAGGCAGGGCCATCGCGTTTACTTCCGGGATATCGACGATCTTGAAGCTATAGTGGAAACTGGTTGGGCCAATCCCGTCGAGCAGTCGCTGACCGACCGACTCCACATACGCTTGCAGTTGCTGATCGCGATAGCGCCCAAACTGCCCGAGAATATCTTGATCCGCCTTCTTACCGATCTCGTTCTCCTCAGCTTCGGATATGATGGTGAAACCATAGACGCATCGAGGAGAGGCGAATCCAAGCAAGAACACCGCGACTAACAGCAACAAATCACGCCTACCGACCCTGTTGCAGTAGCCCATCACTCACAATCCTCACACCGAACGCTTATCGAAGCCTCGACTCCACTACCTTAATGTTCTGCCGGGCCTTTTCAGCCAATGGACCCTTTGGCAGGTACTTCAGATACAACTTGTATTCTTTCAGCGCATTGCGATACAGGACCTTATCGTCACTACCCAATTTGGCCTTCGTATGGTACGAGAGCCCCAGATGGTAGTGTACCTCGGCGAAGTCGCTCCGAAGCTTGACCGCCTGCTCGTACTCGGCAATCGCCTGGTTGAGGTCGGCGAACATTCGCTCATGGTAAGAAAGCCCGAGTTCGTAATGCGCCTCTGCCGTTGTCGTCCGATTGGCAGCCGGCTTGCCCTCGGCTTCTGGCGATTTGCCCTCAAGAGCGAAACTTGCCCCCTGAAGGACAAGGACAACCAACGTCGCAGCGAGACCAATGAGGTGCAGCTTCTTCACGCAACGATTCCAGCTATAGGGTCCCAATGCGACCATTTTGCCTCGTAGTGTCAGAACAATTAGGAAATGCTATCGACAGGTAACGATCTATAGCCTCCGCAACACGCCTCGCGATGGCATCACATCGTGGTAGGATTGCTGAGTCTCTTGAAGGCAGAAAACGCGCGATCCCGTTTTGCGGCGACGCGCTCAGTATACAATGCACCGATCAAACGGCTGGAGCCGGCGATGGGAATCGAACCCGCGACCTGCTGATTACGAATCAGCTGCTCTACCAACTGAGCTACGCCGGCGCGAGAGTGCAACTACTATAGCCAAGGGTCTCAGGGCTGTCAAGCTACAGAGACATGGGG
>JANGEZ010000113.1:0-2263 GCA_031838355.1 Candidatus Methylomirabilis sp. bin48
AGGGCCGCCACCTCTACCGGATCGCCCGCGTCCCGGAGATCCACAAACCGCGTCCCTTTGACGACGCGTCCGTCTTTGACATCGAGGCACGGAATGATTCGCTTGGCCAGCATGGTTTATCTCGCAGCCGCAATCGCGTCCTTCAGTGAGAATCTGCCCTCGTAGAGAGCCTTTCCGACCAAGGCAGCGACGATACACGTCGGATCCAGCTTGGCGAGCCTCGTCAGGTCGTCAAGTGTGGCAACCCCACCGGAAGCGATGATCGGGTGGCGGGCGGCCTGAGCCATTCGGCGCAGGGCGTCCACGTTCGGTCCCGTAAGCATTCCGTCCCGCTCGATGTCGGTATAGATAATCGCCGCCAGTGGCAGATCGGCCGATCGTATCGCCAGGTCGGAGGCGAGAAGGTCGGTGTCCGCTGCCCAACCCCGTACCGCAACCCTACCGTTCTTGGCATCGATGCCCAGGATGACGCGCCCTGGATAGCGACTGGCAGCCTCCCTTAGGAGCCCCTCATCCTCGATGGCAGCAGTCCCAAGAATAGCCCGCTCAATGCCGGAGGCGAACGCCTGCTCCAAGGCAGCCAGGCTTCGCAGCCCGCCGCCAAGCTGCACAGGAATCTTGATCGACTGGGCTACTTGAGCGACAACTGAAAGCTGCTGCGGCGTTCCGGAAAAGGCGCCGTCAAGATCGACCAGGTGCAGGATCGATGCCCCCTCATCCTCCCACCTCCTGGCCATGGCGATCGGATCGGCGGAATAGGCAATTTGACGCAGGGGATCGCCTTGCGACAACCGAACGACTTGGCCCCCTTTCAGGTCAATCGCGGGAATGACTAGCATCTACGTGAGGGAGGCAAAGTTTTTTAATAGTTGCAGGCCCAACGCTTGACTCTTTTCGGGGTGAAACTGGCAGGCAAAGAGGTTGTCGCGCCATAATACAGAGGTGAATCGGAGACCATACTCGGTCGTGGCAGCGATCACGCCTTCATCCTCCGGTTGCACATAGTAGGAGTGGACGAAGTAGAAGAATGCCCCATCGGGAATGCCCTTGAAGATCGGGGCCTGCTGTTCGATCCGGATCCGGTTCCACCCCATGTGCGGGATTTTGAGCCTGGAGTGTACGCTGTTCCCATTCCCGGATACTGCGACATCGGTAAATCGGACCACCTGGCCCTTGATGACGTTGAGGCCCGCATGATGCCCGAACTCCTCACTCTCACTGAACAGGAAGTGCAGTCCCAAGCAGATGCCCAGGACCGGCTTACCCTCCTCAATCGCTCGAAGTAGCGGCTCGACAAATCCACCATCCCGAAGCTTGCTGATCCCATCGGCAAACGCGCCCACCCCAGGAAGGACAATGCCGGATGCGTCCCGGAGCGTCAGCGGATCCTCTACGATCCTGGCATCAGCCTCAACACGCTCGAACCCCTTCTGGACGCTCCGGAGGTTCGCAACGCCGGAATCGATGATGGCAATCATAGTTACCCGCGTTCAAAGTTCAACGTTCTAGGTTCAAGGTTCTACACGCGAAACTCGGAACTGTTTATAGACTTCCCTTGGTTGAGGGGACATCGGTACTTCGCGCATCGAAAGCTGTCGCCTGGTCGAGGCTCTTGGCTAATGCCTTGAAAATCGCTTCGACGCAGTGGTGCAGGTTCTCACCGTGCAGGACCTCAACATGGAGGTTCATCTTCATATTCATGGCGAGAGCACGCATAAACTCTTTCACGAGGGTGACGTCGAAACTCCCGATTTCTCCTTGGAGTTGCGGCGCCTCATAGACCAGATAGGGGCGGCCGCTGATGTCAACCACCACGCGGGCCAGCGCCTCGTCCAACGGGACAAGCGCTGAGGCAAACCGCCGGATACCCCGCTTGTCCCCCACGGCCTGGGCGAACGCTTCGCCGAGTGCGATTCCGACATCCTCCACGGTGTGGTGCAGATCGACCTGGAGGTCGCCCCGCGCTTCAATGCAGAGGTCAAAGAGGCCGTGCGTCGCCAGTTGGGCCAGCATGTGATCGAGGAAGGGGATCTGGGTCTGAAGTGTGTGTCGGCCCACCCCGTCCAGGTTGAGCTCCACCGCTACATCGGTCTCCGAGGTCTTCCTGCACACCCTAGCTGTCCTGGCCATCATCTGATCTCCGTCCTCTGTGTCATCTCGCACCGCGCCTCGCACCTTAAGAATAGGGTATAGGGTCTAGGGTTCAGGGTAAGGAACACAACTCTTTCTAATCCCTATGCCTCTACTCTCAATCCTGTCTCAG
>JANGEZ010000114.1:0-3262 GCA_031838355.1 Candidatus Methylomirabilis sp. bin48
AGGACGCGGAGCATCTCCTCATGGAGTAGGCCGTTGCTGGCCACAATCTGGGGGTTAGACAGGCTATGCGGCCCACCGCGAAGATCGGTCACTTGGCCGCCCGCCTCCGTGACCATTAGCGAGCCGGCCGCCATGTCCCACGGGTACAGCTTCAGCTCCCAGAAGCCATCAAACCGACCGGCGGCCACATAGCACAGGTCGAGCGCAGCAGAGCCGGGACGACGAACACCCTGGGCTCGCTTCATGAACCTTACGAAATAATCCAGGTTGTTCTGCGTGGCGCCCGCGACGTCATTCGGAAAGCCGGTGGCTAGCAGGGCGTGCGACATCGTACAGATGGCCGAGACTTGTAATCGCTTACCGTTCAGAAACGCCCCCCCACCTCGCTCGGCCGTAAACAGCTCCTCCAGGTTTGGATCGTAGACCAACCCAAAGATCAGCTCGCCGTCTTTTTCCACACCGATCGATACCGAAAAACAGGGGTAGCCGTGGGCATAATTCGTAGTGCCATCCAGCGGATCAACGAGCCATCGGTATCCGGAGTCCCCGTCAAGCCTGGTCCCCTCCTCGCATACCACGCTATGGTGGGGCAGCGCGTGCCGAACCAGGGCGGCGATCGCCTCTTCCGAGCGGCGATCCACGTCGGTGACGAGGTTCTTCACACCCTTAAATTCGATGATTGGCCTCTGTTCCAGCCCTTGACGAAGGATCGCACCAGCCTCCTTCGCGGCCCGCAGCGCCACCTCGCGTATCACATCGATCTCCATCAGACCTCCTTGTGAAAGTGTTCTTGTAATCTACCACATCCGCGGGGTAGTGTCTAAGCCCCTCGTCCTCGCCAACTGCGTTGCTCCGGGCAAGGGGTGGTGATAATATGGGTGCAGCCCCTGGCATTCGGTACCGCACTCATAAGACGTGTTCGCGGAGACCCTGGTCATGGCTATCGTCTGGAAGTGCCTCATCTGCGGCCACCATCAGCAGGGTGACCAGCCGCCAGACCACTGCCCAATCTGTGGCGCGCCCAGGGAAGAGTTCGTCCTCGTGGAGGAGGACTGATCATTGTTGAAGACCTTTGAGAATCGGCAGAAGAGGAGTGGCGCCTCATGAGCCTGCCGTCAAGGCTCCCACAACTTGACATGAGGTGGAGCATGCTCGGAAAAGAGGGGCTTCAGAGGCTCCTGGACTTCGCAGTCGGGGCAGCCCAGGAGGCCGGGGCGATCGTCATGGAATATTTCCAGACCGTCCTTTCGCCGGAGTTGAAGCCGGACCGCACCTTCGTAACGGCGGCCGACCGCAAAGCCGAGGAGAGGCTCCGGGCGCTGATCCGACAGGCCTACCCGGACCACGGCATTCTTGGAGAAGAGTTCGGCGAGCAGCAGAGCAGCTCCGGCTGGACCTGGATCATCGACCCGCTCGACGGTACCGCCTCTTTCCTCCACGGCGTTCCGCTCTTCGGCGTCTTGCTTGGATTAGAGGTCGATGGAGAGGTCGTCCTGGGGGTGGCGAATTTCCCCGCGTTGGGCGAGCTGGTCTCCGCAGGCAAGGGAATGGGCTGTTTCTGGAACGGACGTCGCGCCGCTGTCTCCGGTGTGGACGACCTACAAGAGGCGTTGCTCCTCTACACGGACGGCGCCAGCTTCGGGCCCCATGGGCGGGAGACGGCCTTCCGCCATCTGATCGCCGCCACCCGGATGCACCGGAGCTGGGGCGATTGTTATGGACACATTCTGGTCGCAACGGGACGTGCGGAGGTGATGCTCGATCCGGTAATGAACATCTGGGACTGCGCCGCCCTGCTGCCGATCCTACAGGAAGCAGGAGGGAACTTTACGGATTGGGAGGGGCAGCCAACCATTCGAGGGGGAAATGCTATCTCAACCAATGGCCGGCTGTTCGATCAGGTGATGCAGGTTGTCAGGGAGTAGGGGAGGGCTTAATGCCCTTCCGTGGGACGGGCGGGGATGAACCCCGCCCCTACACCGCACGAGACGGAAACGGGCGCCCCCAGAGCCAGGAACGCCCGTCACGACGCCGCAACAGGCCGTTATCTCTCCTGTAGCTTGCCTCGCTCTCTCTCCATCGCATCCTTACCGGCTTGGTAGGCAGCGGTGAGAATTGCCTTTTTCTCTTCAAATATCTCTTTGCCTACCCCGATCGCATCCTCAACCCGGTCTTTGACGTCATCAACGAGATCGGTGCTTCGATCCTTGGCGTCTGTCGCGAGACCGCGGAGACGAGTGCGGGTCTGCCGGCCTCCCTCTGGAGCGAATAGAAGCGCCAAGCTCGCCCCAAGCGCGCCACCAACGATAAACGCGAGGGCTACAGAAGCAGGAGCACATCCCCGTTCTTCGCTCATGTCGATTACCTCCTTCCCACAAGTCGTACAAGCAAGGTTCGTAGACCAACCCGAAGGCCGGTCATGAGGGCAGCAGAGCCGATCAACTTCGGAAAAACGATGTGCTGCACCAATTGATTCGCATCCCGCACTGTCTGCCCTACCTCAGCAATCGCCTCAAGCGTCCCGTCCATTTTTTTCAATCCACCAGTCACCTGGTCAGAGGCGCGATTGAGGCTCCCAATAACCTCCTTCAGCTCAATCAACGTAGGTCGTAATTCAAGCTCAACCAGCCTGAGAAAATCCTCTGCCTGCCTAGCGGTCCGCCGAATCTGCACGAGCGCAGGGATCATGGCACACACCAAGAGCAAGAATAGAACTACAATAGCCCATAAAGCATACTCTGTCGTGGACATCGCGTCTCCCCAGCAAAAATCGAAAGAAGCCCCAATTACTTTACCAAAGCCGCCAGGTGAGGTCAAGGCATAAGATTACTGTGGAAATGTCCGGCGGCAGATCACGCCTGCGCGATAATTCTACGATCCAACGGCTTGGCGATCGTGTGAGAGCGAGGGCGACACGGAAGTCTTGGTGGTGATCGGGCTTTCGTGCGCCGCGACTGCTTGACACCCCTCTTCTCCTCAGCTAAGGTCAGGTGAGAGGGGATGCAATAGCTGCAACGAATGTGGGGTCCCATGAAATGGGTAACGAGGCGCTGCCGCGGCACACCAATAGGCTGATCCATGAGACCAGCCCCTACCTTCTTCAGCATGCCCATAATCCGGTGGACTGGTACCCGTGGGGAGAGGAGGCGCTTCGCCGCGCCAAGGACGAGAGCCGGCCGATTCTGCTCAGCATCGGCTATTCCGCCTGCCACTGGTGCCATGTTATGGAGCATGAGTCGTTTGAGGACGAGGCGATCGCCAC
>JANGEZ010000115.1:0-4968 GCA_031838355.1 Candidatus Methylomirabilis sp. bin48
GAAGGTGATGAAGATCTCCAATCCGGTGACTGTCGTGATTTATTCCGAGGAAGGCAAACTGACGGTCAGATCAGATAGCGCCACGCTGAACACGCGGACGAAAAATATCCATATGGAGCACAATGTTACGGCGATCTCGGAGGAGGGCAATAGTCTGCAAACCCAGTCCTTGGACTGGCTGGCCAAGGACCGTCGGCTGTCCACTCGATCGCCTGTTACGTTGATAAGGGGCGGGCTGACGAGTTGGGGGGTGGGAATGGAGGCAGAGGTCGATCTTGAACGTGCGAAGTTTTTAAGTCGTGTGCGGTCGCATATGATTCCCGGCAGTGCCGAGCCGGCAACTAAAGCCCCCTCTGGCTCGCGAAACGGAGGAACTCGATGAATCGTCGGAGCTGGGTTGTCACAGCCATTATGCTAGTGAATCTCGTCTTGCTGGTCGATTCCGGGCATGCCCAGGAGCAGCAGAAAAGAAAGAGCCCGATCACGATTACCTCTGACCGCTTGGAGGTGAATCGGAAGCTCCATTCTGCGATCTACACAGGGAACGTGATGGCTGATGACAAGGATAAGGATCTGGTCATCCTCTCTGACAATATGGAGTTTCTCTTCGATGAGAAGATGGAGCGAATCGAAAAGGGGGTGGCTACCGGCAACGTCAGGGTCACCAACGGAGAGAAAAAGGCTACTGGCGACCAGCTCGAGTTATTTCGCGATGAAGACAGGGCGGTCCTCACGGGGGATCCAAGGGTCTGGCAAGACAACGATCTGATTACTGGAACGAAGATCACTATTTTCTTGAAGGAGGACAGGGCGATCGTCGAAGGTGGTCCCTCAAAGCGTGTGACGGCGATCCTCTACCCAAAGTCTGAGGGGGCGGAGCGGTCGAAGTCGGAGGAGCCTGGCAAGACCGACAAATCGACAGCGCCGAAGGGGGGTTCCTGATCCAAGATGGACCTGTGGTGAGCTCGTCGAACCAGCGGACCCTTCTGGCAGACAACATCGTCAAGTCGTTCAAGGGTCGAACGGTCGTGGATGGCATCAGTATCAGTCTCGATGCCGGGGAGGTTGTTGGCCTGCTGGGGCCCAATGGCGCGGGCAAGACAACGACCTTCTACATGGTCCTTGGGTTGCTGAAGCCGGATCGTGGCCGGGTCATATTAAATGGGGAAGATGTCACTGATCTTCCAGTATACAAACGAGCCCGCAAGGGTTTAGGGTTTCTCCCGCAGGAACCCTCGATCTTCCGCAAGCTGACAGTGGAACAGAACGTGATGGCTATCCTCGAAATCCTGGACCTGTCTGAAGAAGAGCGACGGCAACGGCTTGAGAGCCTCCTTGAGGAGTTGGATCTCACCCACCTTGCCAAGAGCAAGGCCTACACGCTATCAGGTGGCGAACGTCGCCGAGCGGAGATCACTCGATCCTTGGTAACCTCCCCGGATTTCATGTTGTTGGACGAGCCGTTTGCCGGAATTGATCCTATTGCGATAGCCGATATCCAGGCCATCATTGCCAGGCTCAAAGTGAAGGGAGTCGGGGTCTTGATAACCGATCACAATGTGCGTGAGACCTTGAAGATCGTTGATCGCGCGTATCTGATCCACGAAGGTAAGGTATTGGTCTCGGGCACCGCTAACGAGCTGGCATCTGACGAGCGGGCCAGGGAGATCTACCTGGGTGAACGGTTTAGTCTGTAAGGATGAACGCTATGGCGTTTGAAGCAAAGCTCAGTCTGCGACAGATGCAGAAGATGGTCATGACGCCGATGCTGCAGCAGGCAATCAACCTCTTGCAGCTATCGCGGATGGAGTTGCTTCAGGCGGTGCGGCAGGAGGTGGAGGAGAATCCGGTCCTGGAAGAGATGATAGAGGAAACTGAGGAGCTGGACGATCTATCAGTGCTGAATCCCGTTGCTGAGGAGCTGACGGCCGAGCACAATGGGGAAGGGCAAGCCGCAGAAATCGATTGGGAAAGTTATCTTCAGGACGCCTCAGACTATCGGCCATCTATCCAATACGAGTCGGTCGATCGCTTCGAGCGCGAGAGCTTGCTCACTAAGCGGGGTTCCCTACAGGACCATCTGCTCTTTCAGCTTCACCTGACCGTCGGGGATCAGGATCTCGTCAGGCTGGGCGGTATCATCATTGGAGAGTTAGACGACAATGGATATCTTCGCAGCAGCATCGAGGGGCTGGCGTCGCTGGCTGGCGTTTCGTTGGAGTCGATGGAATCGGCCCTTCGACTTATCCAGGGCTTCGATCCTGCCGGGGTGGGCGCGCGCGATCTTCAGGAATGCCTACTCATGCAGCTCAAGATGCGACCAGGGGAGCATGCGGTGGCAGAGGCCATTGTCAGCAGCCACCTCCATGACGTGGAGCGCCACCGATTTGGGAAAATTACGGCTGCGCTTGGGGTCTCGCTCAGAGATGTGCAAGGGGCAGTGGCGCTTATCGCCTCCTTGGAACCCAAACCGGGAAAGAACTACAGCAGTGAGGAGCCGCAATACATTACGCCCGATGTGTATATTCTCAAGCTTGATGGACGATTGGTAGTAACGCTCAATGAAGACGGTCTTCCACGCCTTCGAGTCTGTCGATATTACCGACAGATCCTGTCCAAGCAAGCGCCCACTTCACGCGAAGCTCGGGGTTACGTCGAAGAGAAGATGCGCTCCGCCCTGTGGTTTATCAGGAGCATTGAACAGCGGAAACGGACGCTTGTAAAAGTAGCCGAAAGTCTGGTGAAATATCAGAGGGATTTCTTCGAGCACGGGATCTCCCACCTCAAGCCCCTGACGCTTCGCGAAGTGGCCGATGACATCTCGATGCATGAGTCCACCGTCAGTCGAGTGACTACGAGTAAGTATGTTCAGACCCCACAGGGACTGTTCGGGCTGAAATATTTTTTCCACTGTGGTGTTCCATCGATCGTTGGTGAAGCCGTCTCTTCTCGCAGGGTGAAGGACATGGTCCACCGATACTTAACGAAAGAAGACTCTCGCAAGCCGCTGAGCGACCAGAAGATCGTAGAGATCCTGGCGAGAGTTCACGGGGTCGAGATCGCCCGTCGAACTGTGGCCAAGTATCGTGGTCAGCTCAAGATCCCCTCATCCAATCAACGTCGCTATGTGTAATTCGGTACAGAGGCATTTCATCCTTTGTCGAGGAGTCAACTGATGCAGATTACCATTACTACTCGCAATATCGAGAGTACCGAAGCCATCAAACGTTACGCGGAGGAAAAGATCGCTCGACTGCAGAAGTTCGTGGATCATATCACCTCAGTCCATGTCGTCCTCTCAGTCGAGAAGCATCGACAGATCGCTGAGGTTACGCTCCACGTGCGAGAGCATACTATTCGGGGAGAAGAATCGAGTGCTGACCTGTATTCTGCTATCGATCTTGTGGCCGACAAGATTGAACGCCAGATCCTTCGTTACAAGGAGAAGGTTGTGGATCACTCCGGTCGAGGCGCGGGCCGATCGCGTTCCAAGGAAGAGCTGGTGTCTACGGAGGCGGAGTCCTTTTTGGAGGAAGGTCCCAGCATCGTTAAGACCAAGAGTTTCGCTATAAAACCGCTCTATCCTGATGAGGCTGCTCTCCATATGGACCTGTTGAGCCACAATTTTTTCGTATTCCGAAATGCCCAGACGCAGGAGGTCAATGTCCTGTATCGAAGACGTGATGGGGATTACGGCTTGATCGAACCCACGAATTGAGATCCATTACCTGCCGCCGCCTGCATCATGGCGAGGGAGCGCAGTGACCGACGCAATCTGACCCGAAGGGTCATTCCGAGCGGAGCGAAGGAATCTCAGAGGGGATTGCTTCGGCTGCGCCTCGCAACGACACTGCGTGTCGGATTGCCGCGCTCCCTTCGGTCGCTCGCAATGACGGAGCTGCGGGTTGGGGAGTCCTGGCCTAGACTTTCATGCCGATGGGCGCACCGCAGGCGCACGGTGTATTGGCCTGAAGATTCGGTAACGAGGGAGCGATCTCATGGCGAACGTGAAGGGCGCAACGTGGTGAAAGCAACTGAGTTTGTGATTATCACCGGTATGTCTGGAGCCGGTAAGAGCCAGGCGATCAAGTGCTTGGAAGACGTCGGTTTTTTCTGTGTCGATAACCTGCCGACCACATTAATCCCCACCTTCGTCAGGCTCTGCATGCAATCGGAACATGCGATTGAACGGGTTGCCCTTGTCATCGATGTTCGGGGGGGCGAGTTTCTTGATCCGCTGTTCGACATCCTTGGGAAGCTTCGGGCTGAAGGGCATGTCATCAAGATCGTATTCCTGGACGCCAGCAATGAGGTTCTTGTTCGGCGCTTTAGTGAGAGCCGACGGCCTCACCCCCTCGCGGTCGGAAAGTCGGCCCTGGCCGGAATCGCGGCGGAGCGACAGATACTGACTCGCCTTCTGGATGAGGCGGATCTCGTTGTTGATACGAGCACCCTGACTATTCATGACCTGAAACGGTTCCTCTCTCAGGCATTCGTGGTGGAGCGAGCCACAGCCAAGATCAGCCTCTCCCTGGTCTCTTTTGGCTATAAGCATGGACTGCCGTTTGACGCCGATCTGGTCTTTGATACTCGATTCCTACCCAGCCCTCATTTTATCGATGACCTGCGGCCACTGACCGGCCTTGATTCCCAGATCGGCGAGTTTATCATGCGGGCTTCTGTGGCCAAGCCTTACCTTGAGCGTCTGATGGATTTGCTTGACTTCGTGACCCCTCTCTGCGAGGAGGAAGGTCGCGCCTATCTAACTATCGCACTCGGATGTACCGGCGGCCATCACCGTTCGGTCTTTCTCGCGGAACAGCTTGCCGGCCATTTTCGAGAGTGCGGCTATCTGGTCAACGTTCGACACCGTGACATCGAAAGGGCCTGAGCATGCACTCACCCCGTCCAGGGCTAGGGGAAAGCGTGTAGGCGACGCAGGATCACTCGATTCGGATCTCGAGGGGC
>JANGEZ010000116.1:0-2074 GCA_031838355.1 Candidatus Methylomirabilis sp. bin48
CATCGCAGACCCTCCCACGCATTCCAGGCGATGTCCTGAATCCTCACTGTCCCCCTCGACTCCATTGTGCGACATCCTACCATAGCGCTCAACGGGAATCCAATAGCCTGGAGATGGCAGAGATGGGGGGCAGCAATTCCGCATCCCCACCGGAGGATAGAGAGGAGTTGCACTCCACCCATGCGGTCTGCAACATACCCATCTACCGGCCAGGACGCACAGATTGGTCTCCCCTCCATTCTCTTGAAAGAAGGGATACCACTTTTTACCTCCAGGGTGGTACACTTTCGTTACCGCTTTTGGTGCATGATTACATTACCGGTGACAGCAGGATGAAACTCACAGCCAACGGCATCGACATCCACTACACGATCGAGGGGGAGGGCCCGGTGGTGACCATGAGCCACGCCCTCGGGTGCAACCTCTCCCTGTGGGACGAGCAGGCTCAGGCGCTCAGGGTACGCTACCGGGTACTCAGGTATGATACGCGAGGGCATGGCCAAACCAGCGCGCCGCCCGGCTCCTACAGCCTCGAACAGATGGCTGACGACCTGTACGGGCTGCTCACTGGGCTTGGCGTCAGGCAGACACATTTCGCGGGAATCTCGATGGGCGGGATGATCGGCCAGATTTTTGCGCTAAAGTACCCGATGCTACTTCAAGGCCTCATCCTCTGTTCGACCACCAGTCGCTATCCGGCGGCTATGCGGTCGACTTGGGTGGAGCGGATCCGCACTGTGGAATCGAAGGGAATGGAACTGACGGTTGAGCCTGCCCTTCAACGCTGGTTTACCCCGTCTTTCCGGGAGCGCCGGCCAGACGCAATAGACCGCGTGAGGGTCATGCTGCGACACACGCCTCCGCACGGGTATGTCGGCTGCTGCTACGCGATCCCGACGATCGACGTCACCGATCGTCTCACTGAGATTCGCTGTCCGGCCCTCGTCATCGCGGGCGAAGACGATCCAGGAACTCCGGTTGCAATGGCACGGGAGATCCACGCAGCCCTCCCCTCCTCCGAGATCGCCATACTGCGCTCCGCCTCGCACCTCTGCAACCTGGAGCAGCCGGAAGCTTTCAACCGTATTCTGCTCGACTTCCTTGATAAGGCGACTGGGTAACAGGAGGTTCCGCCTGTCAGCTTCGGGAGGGGCACGGATGCTCCTCTCTGCTCTGCCTGAATGCGGACCTATAAAAAACAAGAAGGAGGTCCCGCATCAGGACCTCCTTCTTGTCAAGAACCGCCGTAGCGCTTGGGTCTTACTCGATTATCTCGAGGATCCGACTCGTGACACCACTGGCGAGCTGCATGAGCTCAGCGCGAAGCGCCTTACGCTCATCGAGGATCAAAATTTTATCGAGGTTGCCGAAGGTGCCTACCTCAATCGTAACGATTCGCTCCAACTTGTTCGCCAAGTGGTCCCCGAAGACGTGAAACCTCGAAACCCCTGGCTGAGCAAGCCAGAACTTCTTCATCTTGTCACACAAGAAGCGATCCAACGCCTCTTCTCGCCCTGGCTCGACTTCACACAATATGTGATAAACCATTGCACCTCCCCTTTCACGCCGGATTAAAGTTGCGACAGCCTGCTCATCCTCCCCACGCGCTCGACCTCTGAAACGGCCCAACAGAAGCACAAGGCCTTTAACGCAGTCAGAATGGCACGAAGGACGACCTGCTGTCAACCAAATTACGGTTAGCTTGTCTTCTTACTTTTTACTTTGTTCGTCGGCCACCTCATCACTTTCAGCATATCCCCTCCACCTCAAAACGGCTAGCGTCCTGCACGGCCACTTCCCGCATCAGCGCCTTTTGACGTACATAGCGGACAGCCCGTTTTGTTTGGACGGCCTCCCGTACAGTGGTGATCTGATGTTTCAGCTCCAGCCCATCCAGCCTCTGCTGGACTTCTTTGATCTTTTCAAAGACCGGGGGCTGCACAGATACCTGATAGCTGCTGATAAGCAGCCCGAGGAGAACAACCGATACATACGCAATAAACGCTCCCTTATTGCGAACACCAAGAGCAACGCGAAGGGGACGAAACAATCCATTGAACGCATTCGAGATTGC
>JANGEZ010000117.1:0-3064 GCA_031838355.1 Candidatus Methylomirabilis sp. bin48
ACGATCTGGTCAAAGGCGCAGGCGATGAAGTCGGCGAACTGCATCTCGACTACCGGTCGCATCCCCATGATGGCGGCGCCGATCGCGGCCCCGACGAACCCAGACTCGGACAACGGCGTATCGATCACCCGCTCCGGCCCGAACTTGTCGAGAAACCCCTTTGTCACCTTGAAGGCGCCGCCATAGACGCCGATATCCTCTCCGAGCATGAAGACGCGCTCGTCCCGGTCCATTTCTTCCCACAAGGCTTGTCGAATCGCTTCGAGGTAGGTGATTTCCATCGTTTCCCCGTTGGAACCTAAGAGTTCATGGTTCATAGTTCATAGTAGAACGAAGGCCTCCCTCGCCCTGCTTTGAACTCCGAACTCTGAACTATGAACCACGAACTCCGTCAGGAGGCGTAGACTCCATCGAGAAGATCCTTCGCATCTGGAGGCGGGCTCGATTCCGCGAATAAAACGGCCTCCTCAATCTCTCTGGCAATGCGGTCGTCGATCGCCTTGGCGGATGCGTCGTCAAGGATCTTCTGATCCTCCAGATATGTGACGAATCTATCGATTGGGTCCCGCTTTCGCCACTCCTCGATCAGGGTAGGCGGGACATACGAGGCGTCGTCATTCTCGGAATGACCTCGCATCCGCATCGTCTTACCTTCTACGAGGGAAGGGCCTTCGCCTGCTCTCGCGCGAGCGGCCGCCAGGGAGACGGCTGCGCGGACGGCGAGTACATCGTTACCATCCACGCTGACGCCAGGCATCCCATAGGCCTTGGCACGATCAGCGACATGCTCGATGGCCATCTGACGCGAGAGTGGAGTGGAGTAGGCGTACTGATTGTTGTGGCAGATGAAGATGACGGGCAGTTTCAGCACGGCAGCGAGGTTCATGGCCTCGTGGAAATCGCCGCGGCTTGACGCGCCGTCGCCGAAAAATGCCGCGACCACGCGGCGCTCGCGCCGAAGCTTGAAGGTTAATCCGACGCCTGCCGCCACCGGCAGCAGGTCGGCCATCGGGCTGATGAATCCGACGATGCCCCGTGTGATATCGCCGAAATGGACATTGCCGTCACGTCCCCTGGTCAGCCCGGTCTGCTTGGCCAGGTACTGGGCCATATATTCCTTCGGCGTGATTCCCTTTATGAGATTCGCGCCAAGATCCCGATGGGTCGGGGCGATGACGTCGTCGGGCTCGAGTGCGACGGCACTTCCCACCGCAATGGCCTCTTCCCCTGTGCCGAGGTAGACGCCACCCACGATCTTGCCCTGTCGGTAGAGTGTGATAACCCGCTGCTCCAGGCCGCGGGTGAGCTTGAGGAAATAATAGATATTGAGCAGCTCGTCTGGTGTGGGCTGCTGAACCTCCATGATGCCACATCTCCCCTCTGTTGTGAAAAGCAGCTTCGCTCTAACTGGTTGCAGTATAATCCGTCCAAAGCAAGTTTGTAAATCATTTCATCACGCACACGACAATCTCTCGCCGTCTGCTGAACAGGCTTTTCCGAGCTGTTCTCAGCGTCCTACAGCGAACATCATCAGGACAACGAAGGAGATAGCGATAGCAGCCACAATCAGGAGTAGGCGGGTGGCCCTTCGTGCGTATTTGCGTATCTGTCGTTGCGACACTTCTCACTCCAGCACAGTAGCATTTGCCTCTTAGCGCCCGCCCTGAATCCATTCTCACCATAGCATACGGCCATTAGGTTCTGCTACAGTAGATCACTGCCAAAAAACAGAGGTTGTAATCCGTCATTGCCCAGAAAGCCCACCGCCCGCGTCATTGTAAGGGAGCGGAGCGACCGAAGCAATCCCATTGTTCTTCACACTCTCAAGGACATTGAGATTGCCACGCTCCCTTCGGCCGCTACTCAAAAACTAGTAAGTTTCTCCCACCTGCGGGTCAGCCGCCGCCGGATGGGGTACTCGCAATGACGAGTCAGTGAGTGGCATAGTCTCGCAATAAACTTTCACACCCAAGAGCGCGCTATAGCCGCATGGGCTGCCAATGCATCGGATACCTACCTGAAGGTTTTTCTGACATTTGCGGCCTCATTTTGGCCTTGACAGCCATCTAGCCGAGTCTTATCGTAGCGTTACTTCGCTGCTGTCCGTATCCTGCTGAACCGGAGTATGTTGTCGTGACGACTGACAAGGTTCGGTTATCGCGCTATGGTGGCCTCGGGCTGAAGGAACGTGTGCGCGGCCCTTTGGAGTTTATTGAACTCCAAAGGGCCGTTCTATTGTGAGAAGCTGGGATGCAGCAGGCGGGAAGCGATAGGGGTGTTGACCCCTTTACCTACTCTGGAGCGGAAATACCCCACGCGGCCAGGGAAAGGAAATGAGTGATCCTCTACACGGCATAACGCTCCAGACTATTCTCGAGCGTCTTGTTGAACATTACGGTTGGGAAGTGTTAGGACGGCGGATACGCATCCGTTGTTTTATGTCTGATCCGAGCATCAAGTCGAGCCTGACGTTTCTCCGGAAGACTCCCTGGGCTCGCCTTAAAGTAGAAAACTTGTATCGTGCGCTGGTCGGAGAGGCCGAGTGACCCGGATCTATGTCGACTCCGATGCCTGCCCGGTTAAGGCGGAGGTGATCCGCGTGGCTAAACGATACGGGCTCAGCGTGACGTTCGTCTCCAATTTCTGGATGCGCCTTCCCGAAGAGTGGGGCGCGAAGCTTGTCGTAGTCGGGGGGCAGTTCGACGCAGCAGACGACTGGATCGTCGAGCATGTTGTGAAGAACGATGTTGTCGTGGCGGGGGACATCCCTCTTGCTCACCGCTGTATCAAGGCTGGAGCTCGGGTGATCGGGCCGGACGGACGCCTTTTTGACGAGGAGAACATCGGAAGCATTCTCGCGATGCGTGACCTTCTGCATGTTCTCCGCGGGGCGGGGGAGATTACGGGTGGGCCGGCCCCGTTTCAGAATAAGGACCGGTCAAAGTTTCTTCAAGCGCTCGATCAGGTCATCCAAGACATTAAACGATCCCAGGCAAACCCCAATGGAACCTGACGTTTTCAATCGCCCCTCCCAGACGCTCAGTCCTGACGACACTCCACACCG